>DQTH01000042.1 GCA_015662865.1 Desulfocapsa sulfexigens | reverse complement strand
TACCTTTTTAAAGTCTTTACTCTACAATAACAGTTGGTTGTGACTTTTTGAGGACAATCTAAATAATCTTTGCAGTATTCCCTGAAAGATTTTCCTGAGCAATCATTCAGAAATTCTCAGAATCACAGTCATACGGTAAGCTTTGTTCAATTTTCCCCAGGCTCGTTTTGCCAATACCTGTTTGAAAACTCAGATAATGCAGATAATCTGAAATCTGATTTGACCCACCGGCACAACAGATGAGATAGTAGAGGGGTCTCACCTCACCCTTCATATAAAATGGTTTGTTTCCAACTATTTGAAATGGTAAAGCTTTCTTTTCGAGTATGGCGACTAGATTGTCCGCAACCCCAGCTGAACGATATAAAACAGCAATATCAGAAAATGAAACCTGCATGTTATCATTCCATGAAGCTTTTTCTATGTCTCGATGTGATGTTCCGCCAACAAGCTCCTCAATCATGGAACCAATAAAAACAGCTTCCTGTTTTTCTGTTGAAGAGACACAATGTAAAATTGGAAGCTTTGAATGATGGTTTGCTCCGAGTCTCACACGCTCAAGGAGGGCAGGATTATGCTGTATCAGGGTCTGGGCGGCATCTAATACAGTTTGTGGATTACGATAATTTTCTGACAGGCTGGCAACAGTGCATGGAAACTCCTGTGGAAAGGCATAAAAAAACTCGGGTCTGCTGCCGCGAAAACCGTAAATGGCCTGATCAGGATCTCCAATGGCAAAAATAGTGGCAAAGGCGGCACATCTCTTGATAACTTCGTACTGTAAAAAATTAAGGTCCTGGAACTCATCAATGAAGAGCTCAGATACTGCCTGTTCAATCTCTGACTTTTTCTTTCCCTGAAGAATGGTAAGCAGGAATTTCCTGGTCACTCCATCAATATCTATGCGTTTATTATTATCAAGAAGTAAAAGGTATTGCTCCACCTGAAGATTGTTTGGTTTTTCAGTATCTGAAGAGAGAAAGTCCTGAATCGATTGCTGCAGATCAGCCTGTTCGCGTCTACTCAAATCAGGAAAGAGTCGTTTCAGAAAATAGCTCCGCTCCTCTTCGGCTACAACCTGAAGTCCGGAGGTTTCTTTTTTCAGCCAGTAAAGGCAGAAAGCACGAAACGTGGAAACCCTGATTTGCGATGCTGCCTCGCCACATTTCTTTTTTAATCGGACATGCAATTCATCCGCAGCCTTGTTCGTAAAAGAAATACAGACCATTTTGGATGCGCTGTCAGGTTTTTGTTCAAGAATGTACGCAATACGTTGTATCAGGGTAAAAGTTTTTCCGGTTCCAGGCCCAGCTTGAACAAGCATGTGACAGGGCTTATGTGAAATCACAAACTCCTGTTCAGGATTTGCCTTCTTTTTGCCACCGGCTTCTGTATCAGTATTGGAGGATACTTTCTGCGCGTCCCTTTTTTTAATTCTCCGTTTTGTCCTTTGTACTGCGGGCTTTTTCTTTTTTTTTACAAAGATTTCATTCTGTCCGGCAAGACTCTCTTTTTCTCCCTTTTGAAAAACAGAAATAACCCCAAATTCACCATCATAACCTGGTTTTCTGATTACCAGATTTTTCCGAACACGACTTACGGCCTCTGCAAGCAATGTTGAATAGCCGGATGCAAGTTCTTCCACAGGAGTTTTGGTAAGAACATTTAATTCCGAACCGAACCTTTCAACGCATTTCAAATAGTGACCTGAGACCGTTTTTGAATTGGGACCGACCCCCACAATTTCAGACAGAATCTCAGTTAATGGAATCAGACTGTACACGTCCGGGGAACCTTTGGGATATACTGCTGTACGCCTGTCAGCAAGATCTATCACTCTTGAGAGTACCCCAATTGTCATTGGTTTTCCGCATTCAGGACAAAGCTCGGATAACTCACGGCTTTTATACGGATCACAGCAAAAACTGCATTTCCGATGTCCATCGTGATGATATTTACCTTCTTCAGGATAAAATTCTATGGTCGCTGTAAAATGTTGTTTTCCATTTTTATCGCAAGGGTTTCGAATGGCTTCCTTCATCGAATAATAATCAAAGCCGGTATTGAAAATATTTGCTTCACGACAGAGTTTGCCGGGAGAATGGCAATCGGAATTGGAAATTAAAGTATATCGGTCAAGTGCTGAAATGAGTCTATTCATTTCAGGGTCTGACGAAAGCCCTGTTTCAAGAGCAAAGATGTGCTCTGAGAGATCTCCATAACAGTCTTCCAGACGATCAAAACCTGATTTAGAGCCAAACAGCGAGAACCATGGTGTCCAGATATGGGCTGGTACCAGAAAACCATCTGGTGCTTTTTCCAACAGGATTTCAAGAAGATCCCGAGAATCAAGACCAAGTATTGGTCGCCCGTCCGATTCTATGTTACCGATCGTAGCCAATGTTGAGTTAATTTTTTCTGCTGAACGAAAATCCGGCACAAAAAGAATATTATGAACCTTTCGAACCTTTCCTCCCCTCTTATAAATAGAGCTTATTTCAGAAGTGAGAACAAAACGGGTTGGAATCTCTTCGGTCTTGATATCAGGTTGAAGGATAGTCGAAAAATCAGATTGAACAGAATCCCGCAGACGAAAAAATCCTGGTTCTGCTGGCTGCAGGGTGTCCTTTAGCTGTTGAAACCATGCTGGATGGGTGAAATCACCGGTCCCTATAACATGAACACCTTTTATACGTGACCAGGCAGCCAGAGAGGTGATATTTGAAGCCTTGGAGGTGGCTCTGGAATAGAGAGAGTGAATATGCAGGTCTGCTATAAATTTCATGATTATACGTTGCAGGTAATGGGTTTAAGGCTACCTTGAAAAGGTGATGATAATCAGGCTACCATACCTGCTGTAAATCACAACGGGAGAAAAAAGTGGAGGAGAGATGAAATAGAAACTCAGGAAACTATTATTAACGATTGAAAAGCCGGGGAAGAATCCTAAAAGAGCTTTGGAATATTCAGTTTAACGGTTTACAGAATGATCTTAGGGGCAGCGAGGAAATAAGTGTAACAATATTGCGCCGAAATTTTGTCCAGTTCCTTAGGCAGTGATCACATTCTCTTTATTAATAAAATGATTTTCCTGAATTTTTATGGCAAGATTTGCCTCATCAAGATCATCCTCAAGGTCATGTTGTTTAATCGCCTTACTACTCATATGTTTCTGCAGACAATGGCCGGGCTTTAAAATCATACATGTTCCATTTTCCTGAAGAATAGCCTCGATGCCTTTGTTGCCATCAGCTTCAGAACCTGAAAGTAACACTCCGGCGACACGATCCTTTAATGTTACAGCTGCAGCAGACATAATCTTATCAATATTGCCTGAACTGTTTTGGCTCGAATCAGTCTCAATCTGCATCGTATAATGGCCGGAATATGGAGAGAACTGTACGGTGTCTGCTCCTGAAAATATATAACAGCATCCACCCTCAAGGGTCGTTCCGTTATGACCCAGAACAACCTCCAGATCACTGATGGAGTCCAGATATTTTACAAATGACGCAACATACTTAGGCTTATCCAGAATCATTACACACAGTGCACCGCCCATCTCGCGATCCAGAAAAGGAATTATCTTTAACAGGTTTGCATATCCGCTTTTTCCGGTACCAATAACTGTCAGGAAATTCATCCGCAGATAACGCTTGTTTGGAAGCAGAGATATCTCATCTCCACAGTTCATACATTTTTTACTCTCGCATTTCTGATTCCAGTTAAAAATAATATGCCTTGTCCCGCAATCTTCACAAAAGATAACTTTCTCTCTTCCTTTGACAAAATTCCGTGCTCCGGCCCGCTGACACATCGGGTCAATGGATTCGACAACCATACTGGCTGCATCAAACACCTTGCCAAAAACAAGTTTACTGTGTGAGGCACTGTCCATGCTCTGGAAAAACGTATTTTTGCCTACAAAATCCACAGCTCCATATTTCAAGGCATCAAAGCATCGTGCAGTACCTGTTTTACTAAGGCTGGACAGCATAATAGTCGGGATTGGAGTATGAATCATCAGATGTTGCAAGGTGGTCATGCCGTCCATAATCGGCATTTCCATGTCCAGGAGAATAACATCAGGATCCAGCTTCAAAATTTGTTCCAGGGCCTCAATACCGTTGGTTGCCTCGCCTACAATCTCCACGTCATCCCTCTGGGAAAATGTAGTACGCATTATTTTCCGCAAGACCCATGAATCATCAACGATGAGCAGTCTAGTACAGGTTTCTGGCTGTTTACTATTTGTCATTGATTATTATGTGTTAAACTGCAGGAAGCAGGTGATACCACACCAAATGATTGTTACCCCTCTTTATATAACATCAAATAGAAGGGAAAAAGTCAAATTTTTCCTCGAGCTTCAGGGGCAAAAATGTTCCTGACCAGCTTCATAAAAAAACTCAACTGCAATAAAGATGATTGGCAGTAATATATTCACTGACGGCCACAGGAATCAGTTTGTTCACTGAATTTCCTTTATGGATTTCTTTGCGTACTTCTGATGAAGAAACACTGGGGAGTAAAGACGAAGAGCTGAAAATAGATTTTTGAAATGTTTTGTGATACCAGTGGTCATTCCTCTTTTTATACCCCAGGATCTTAAAGAGCTCATGCAGTTTCCTGTTCACACTCCCGGACCTTGAAAATACAATAAAGTGTGTTGCAGACAGAACACTCTTATATTTCTTCCATGATAAAATATCGAGGAAAGCATCAGCTCCAATTATAAAAAACAGCTCAAGATCCACAGCAGAATGAAGCTGGAGATACACTAATGTATCAATGGTAAAGGAAGGCTTGGGAAGCATCTGTTCAATGGTGGAAACATGCAGTTCAGGCTTCTCTCTTACTGCAAGTTCGAGCATGGCCACTCTATGGGAAAAGTCGGTGATTTCCCTGTTTTGCTTGTGGGGTGGAACCGCAGCAGGAATAAGAACAATCTCAGAAAGATCGCATAACTCTCCTGCTGCTTCAGCAAGAGCCAAGTGGCCATTATGAACAGGATCAAAGGTCCCGCCAAGAATGCCGGTTTTTCGGTTCAAGTTCTGACCTGGCCCTGCCCGTATACGATAAACTTCCTGGTTGTTAATTCTTCAAGCCCCATCGGGCCATACGCATGAAGTTTTGTTGTGCTTATTCCTATCTCAGTTCCAAGACCAAGTTGTCCACCATCATTAAACCTTGTTGAGGCGTTTACCATAACTGCTGATGCATCCACTTCATTTAGAAATCTCTGGGCATTGGAATAGTTTTCAGTAAGAATAATTTCTGTATGCTGTGAGCCATATTCATCAATATAGGCAAAGGCCTCTTCCATATTATTGACCACTTTTACACAGAGAATAAGATCAAGAAACTCTGTACCCCAGTCTTTTTTGTCAGCAGGTGCTATACCTGAAGCAATTTTCACAGATTCCTCACAACCAAGCAGTTTCACACCTTGGTTTTTCATTTCTGCAGCGAGCACAGGCAGATATTCTTCAGCAATATCTTTATGAATGAGTAAACCTTCAAGGGCATTGCAAACCCCGGGTCTCTGAACTTTGGAATTTATAATTATAGGGCTTGCTTTTGCAAGATCTGCATCACGATCAACATAAATATGACAGACACCCTTATAATGTTTCAACACAGGAATACGGGAAGTCTCGGAAACAAAACGGATCAGTCCTTCACCTCCACGAGGGATAATAAGATCAATGGACTCTTCCTGGCTGAGCATGAAATTTACAGCCTCGCGATCAGTTACAGGAATCACCTGAATGGCATCACCGCTGATGCCCTGACTCAAAAGAGCTTCCTGAAGTACAGAAGCAAGGGCTCTGTTGGAATGAATAGCTTCTGAACCGCCACGTAAAATAATTGCATTTCCTGCTTTCAGGCAAAGGGCAGCGGCATCAACTGTCACGTTAGGGCGTGACTCATAGATCATACCAATGACACCAAGAGGCACTCGCATGCGACCGACCAGCAATCCGTTTGGACGCTTTACCATTTTCTCTATTTCTCCAACAGGATCAGGCAATGCAGCAACTTCTGAAAGCCCATTCCTCATGGATTCTATAACTTTGTCAGAAAGCTCAAGACGATCTAACATGGCCGCAGACAGACCTTTTTCTTTACCGGCAGCAAGGTCCTTTTTATTCTCAGCCTGGATGAAATCACGTTTCTCATCAATGGCTGCTGACATGTGCAGAAGTACTTTATTTTTGGCGTCAGTAGAAAGAGCAACCAGTGTTCTGGCAGCTTTTTTGGCACGTCCTGCTAAATCTTTTATATCCTGTTCAAGATTACTCATGATTTCCCCTCACCTTTTATAGCAAAACAAGATTATCACGATGGATCACCTCGTCATAGTCTTTGGATCCAAGCAGATCAATAATATCGTGTGAATGATGCTGTTTTATAATATCAACATCAACGGAGCTGTAATTAATCAATCCGGCAGCAATGGCATTGCCATCTTCATCAAGACAGTGAATGGCATCTCCCACACCAAATTCGCCCTCGACTTTAAGAATTCCAGAAGGAAGAAGACTGCATCCCCGGTTGTAGATTGCCCCACATGCACCTTTGTCCAGTATAAGAAAACCTTTAGGTTGAAGCACATGGGCAATCCATCGTTTTCTTGGCCTTATTTTATCAGAAGCCGGCAGAAAAAAAGTACCAACCATTTCACCGCTGAAGAGTTGCTGCAAAATCGATTTTTCGCGGCCCGGGCCGATGAAAGACACACCGCCTCCAGAGGAAACCATTTTTGCAGCACGTATTTTAGACTGCATTCCACCGGTTCCAAGAGCACTGGTCACATTTCCTGCCATAGCTTCAATTTCTTTGGTGACCGCTGAAACAGTATAAACAGGTTCAGCATAAGGATCTGTCTGCGGGTTTCCGGTAAAAAGACCAACCACATCCGTAAGACAGATAAACATGTCAGCCTCAATTAAGTTGGCAATATGCGCTGCAAGTGTATCATTATCGCCAAAACGCAGCTCATCCACGGCAACAGTATCATTTTCATTGATTATTGGAATTGTATCAAAACGAAAAAGGGCAAGGATTGTGTTTCTCACGCAAAGATATCTTTTACGATCAGCTAGATCTGAATGGGTGAGCAAAACCTGTGCAACTGTCTGTCCGCATTTTCCAAAGGCAGCTTCATATGACTGGATAAGCTTAGGTTGCCCGATGGCAGCAAGTGCCTGTTTTTCATCAAGCCCAACCTCGGAAGTATCAGAAAATTTGAGTTTTCTTTTTCCGGCAGCAACTGCTCCTGAACTCACAAGTATTACTTCCCTGCCGGTTTGTTTAAGAAAACATAACTCATTGGCAATATTACGTATAACATCGGAATTAATGCCATTTTCATCAGTCAAGACAGCAGAGCCGACCTTAACCACGATACGTTTGGCCTTGTCAAAATAGTTCTGTCGGAGGTACAAGCCCTCTTCCCTGCTGATATCATTTTGTATATTTTTCATGAGTCAATAGCTTCTATAATACGTCATGATCGCTTACAGCTTTGAGTGTATCATATAGTATGAGTTACATGGTCAGTGACGGCTTATGTATCATTTAATGCGTCAAGCATATCTCCGATTGTTTCTTTCAATTCCTCTATTCCCTCGCCAGTAAGTCCGGAAATACAGGAAACATGAAATCCCTTGTGCTTAAGATTGTTTTTGAGCAATTCAAGATTCTCATTTTCAGCAATATCAATTTTATTAAGAACCACTAAGGTAGTTCGCTGGGCAAGATCTTCTTTATATTGAAATAATTCATTTTCCACCACCTGGAAATCATCCATAGCCTGTTCACTTGAGGCATCAAGAATATGGAGCAAAATCCTGGTCCTTTCAATATGGCGAAGGAAAGTAAAACCCAGCCCCACGCCTTCATGTGCACCTTCAATTAACCCAGGTATGTCAGCGATTATACAAGGATCAGCGTGCTTAAAGTTAAGTACTCCAAGCTGAGGTTCCAGGGTCGTAAAAGGATAACTGGCAACTTTTGGATTGGCAGCGGAAAGCTGGGAAAGCAATGTGGACTTACCGGCGTTTGGCAAACCAACAAGACCAACATCAGCAATGAGTTTGAGCTCAATGCGCAGCCATTTTTCTTCACCTTCTCCACCCTTAGTTGCAATACGTGGAGTTCTGTTGGTACCTGAGGCAAAATGACAGTTACCAAGACCGCTCTTTCCTCCGTGACCGGCAATATATCGATCCCCTTCCTTACGAAGATCAGCAAGCATTTCACCAGTATCACTGTCTTTAATAATTGAACCAACAGGAACAGTAATGATACAGTCTTTTCCCTTACGGCCGTGCATATCCTTACCCTTGCCGTGCACACCGCGTTCGGCCTTGAAGTGTGAACGAAAGCGAAAATCGATGAGTGAATGGAGTCTCGAGGAACTCTCTATAATAACATTACCACCCCGACCGCCATCACCGCCATTCGGTCCACCTCTGGGTACATATTTTTCTCTGCGAAAGCTGACACAACCATTGCCGCCATCGCCTGCTTTAACATGAAATTTTGCCTGGTCTACAAAGGCCATAATATTTTAATATACAATCTAAATTTTGCAAAAAAAAAGCTCGACCTTCAAAACTACTTGAGGTCGAGCTGATATCCTGTTTCCGCATTGCCACTAAAGTGGTTTACGGAGAAAAAGAAAAAAGAGAAAGATTAGCGCAGCCCGTGATCAGGCAGCCGGATAAACACTTACCCGTTTTTTCTTTTGTCCAAAGTCTTCGAAAGTAACAACACCGTCAACTTTTGCAAAAAGAGTGTAATCTCTTCCGCAACCAACGTTGGTGCCGGGATGAATCTTTGTACCGAGTTGCCTGACAATAATAGATCCGGCGGTGACATTCTCACCTCCAAAACGTTTTACTCCGCGTCTCTGTCCTTTACTATCGCGACCATTTCTTGAGCTACCGCCCGCTTTCTTATGTGCCATTTTTTAACTCCTTATCACCATTTATCTCAATTCCGATAGCTGGTGTTATTGAAAACGTAAATCGAACCTGAATGATCAGGCGCTGATTTCCTGAATTTTAAGAGCGGTATACATCTGACGATGCCCTTTCTTTAATCTGTAGCCTTTACGACGTTTTTTCTTGAAAATGATTACTTTCTTGGCTTTTCCCTGTTCAGCAATTTGAGCAACAACTTTTGCATTTTCTACAACAGGACTGCCAACTTGAACATTTTCGCCATCTACTACCATTAAAACATCTGTCAGTTCAACGGTATCACCTACACTTCCTTCCAGTTTTTCAACACGAAGCTGATCTCCACTGGCTACCTGATACTGTTTTCCACCGGTTCTTACTATTGCATACATTCCTGGGGTCCTCGTAATATGTGGTACTGCAATTAAATTCATAAGTTAACACCCACAAGGGGGCATAAATACCTTATGAGAATAATATCTTAAAAAAAAGAAGAACTATTCTGTAAGGTATGAATAAGAGAAACATGAAAATAAAACTTTATTTCACAAGTTTGTCAACACATTTCGCTGAGTACTTTAATAAAAAAAGGCAGGACAAGCGAGTCAACTGCTTGTCCTGCCTTATCAGACAGTGAATATTTTCTGCAAAACCTGTCAGACTCCCAATCGAGTTCTTTCTTTTTCCTGTCGAATGGCGCAAGCTTTTATGAATGCACCTTCTTTACCATGTTTTCTGATAGAAACAGAAGTTTTACCCTGCTTACCCTCAATGGTAACCCAACTCACTTCATAGCGGTTAAACTTGTCATTGAGCCGGACACCTACCACACCTGTACCAGAGTTACTGACTGTAACAAGATGTTTGTTGGTACGTATTTTACCAAGTTTTTTCTCTGTCGTATCACGCCAGGCAATGGCTGAAAGCAAACTTGAGTAACGCCCTCCACATTTTTTATCGGAAAAAAACTTGGAATAGGTTTTACCCTGAAACCTGACACGAACATACCATCCATGGGTTCGCTTGGATTCCTGATCAATCCTTGCAATATCTTTTTGCCTTTTCAGCATAAACTGCCGTTGTTTGTCTTTATCCATGCAAAATCTCCTTTCCTTTAATGCTATATATATTAAAATTCAAAAATTTTGAGCTACAAAAAAGAAATACAGCAACATGTTCAGATCAAACAAACCATCCTATCATAAGGATGAGTACATCATCCTAAAAGTCTGAACTACTACTTATCTCTTCGGGAATTGTCAACAGTTATTACATCCACTGACACCCCGAAAATATTGATTAACTATTTAACTATTGTGGTACTAATATTTTACAGTTTTCATATTTAACAAAAGACTACACTTATGGATACCTTAAACCGATCTTTACTTAATCTTTGCAATACGGTTTCCGAATTACGATCTCGTAACGGATGCCCTTGGGACCGCAAACAGACCACCCTAAGTTTGCGAAAGTATCTCAAAGAAGAATCAGAAGAACTCATTGAAGCTATCACTGAAGACAACCCCGAGCATCTCTGTGAAGAAATTGGTGATGTCCTGTTCCATCTTGTAATGTTGTCAGAAATCTGCTCTGAATCCGGTTATTTTTCATTGGAGGATGCGATCAATGGAATCAACAACAAAATGATAAGAAGACATCCACACGTATTTGCTGACAGCCCGACCGGCACCGAGGAAGAACTTAAAATTCAGTGGGAAAAAATCAAAACCCTGGAGAAGAAAAAAAAATAAATTGACACATTTCGCCTATCAATGTATTTTTTACTGTTTCGTTGTAGAGATGCGTCCGACTTCTGAGGAAAAATTATAATTTCCAGTGAACAAAACGTATTCCTGCTCACATAGTGTGAAGCAGGCCCTCTTCGCTCTTAGCTGTTATAGTAAGGGCCTAAAAACCAGGGTATTTTCCCGACATCATGAGTCCACGAGGAGGAACTTATGCGCAGGTATGAAACGATCTACATTCTTCGCCCCACAATGAGTGAGGAAGAGGTCAATGCAGTCATTGAGAACACCAATGCCATTCTTACAACAGATGGAGGCCAGGTAATCAGCCTTGATAAATGGGGGTTGCGTACACTTGCCTATCTTATCAAAAAAGAATCTCAGGGATATTACGTATTCTGTGATTATGCCACCGCTCCGGCAAATGTAAGTGAAATGGAACGAAAATTCAGAATTGATGAAGCAGTCATGAAGTACATGACCATAAAACTTGCTGACTCAATAACTGATGAAGGAATCGACGCTGCTCGCGGAGAGTACGAAGCTGCTATTGCAGCAGCTGCAGAGGCTGAAGAAGACGCTGAGAAGCAGGAAGAAGAGAAGACAGATTCCACAAAAAAAGTCACCGAAGAAAAAACTGAAAAAGCTGCAGAAGCGACAAAAGCTACAGCAGCTACTGAAGAGACAAAAGCTACAGAATAACAGTGACTGACTTCATATTCCATTCAGGAGATCACAATGCCGCCTAAAAAAAGAATTTTCCAAAGAAAAAGAGTTTGCCGTTTCTGCACTGACAAAGAAATGACAATTGATTATAAGGACCCAAAAACCCTTCGTAATTTCATCACAGAACGAGGAAAAATTATTCCCCGTCGTATTTATGGAACCTGTGCCTCTCACCAGAGAGAGCTATGCGAAGCCATTAAACGTGCCCGCCAGATTGCATTGCTTCCCTATTCAGGTGCCACCCAAAGGTGATTCACCGAAGTAAGGTTATTAATCAGTGAACAGGGATGATGACAAGACTGAAAACCTCAAATATGTTCGGCATATTTTACTGGTCACTGCAGTTATTCTTCTTCCCGGTTTACTTGGAGCTGTTTTTGGATGGGTGCACGGGCTCCTGCCCCTCTTAGTTTTTTACTATCTGAGACGATACGGACAGGAAAGAGGGAAAAAGTTTATATTTTTTGGATGCCTGCTGGCAGGCATTGCAGGTATAGCTTTTCAGATTATTGAACAGCTGCTGTTTTCACTGACTTTAATTCCAATGGGTTTTGTATTGGCAGATTCTGTCAAGAATAAAGAATCCATACACGTTGCAGGAATTAAAGGTACAGTTGCTCTAGCCGGATCATGGGTACTTGCTACAACGATCCTCACATTCGGCATGGATCATCATCCATATTCTCTTCTGATTACAACATTGAATCAGGGAATGGATGAAGCAATTGCTTACTACAAGGTGAATAAATCAGTTCCGGCAGATACCCTGTTGGTACTTGAACAGGCATTTGCCACCATGAAAATATGGATACCAAAGATAATGCCGGGTGTACTCACCTGCATTACTCTTTTGATTACCTGCTTTACCATGGTAATAGGCAATCGTATGCTTCATAAAAACACCGGTTCTGGTCCCTGGCAGGAGTTTAAATTCTGGGCATTGCCGGAAAAGCTGATCTGGGCATTAATTATATCTGCAATATTGGTTATATTGCCTATGGATCCCGGCAGGGCTCTCGGTATGAATATCCTGATGATAGCAGGTTTATTATATTGCTTTCAGGGTACTGCCATTATGCTCTTTTATTTATCAAAATGGAGTGTACCCCTGTTTTTAAGAACATTTATCTACATTCTTCTGTTTTTTCAGACTTTTGGAGTTATTCTTCTTGGAGTTCTGGGAGTGGCAGATGTATGGACAGACCTCAGGAAACTGAAAAGCACCGAACAGGAAAAAACCTGACACAACAATATACACCCCCCTTTGCACAAGCAGAGGAAGTGATACGAATGAACGTAAGGAGATTACAATGGAAGTTATTTTAAAAGAAACGATCGATACCCTTGGCAGGGAAGGCGATATCGTAAAAGTAAAACCCGGATACGGGCGAAACTACCTTCTTCCGCAACAAAAAGCCGTGGCAGCAAATGCTACAAATATTGCACTCTTTGAACAGAACCAGGCTGAAATTCAGGCTCGTATCAATGAGGAAACCAAAGTTGCCGAAGCACTAGCCAAAAAACTTGCAGGTACCACACTGACCATTGCCATGCTTACAGGCAGTGAAGACCGTCTTTTCGGTTCTGTGACATCAAGCGACATTGCCAAAAAACTCGTTGAAGACACCAGCGTTGAAATCGACAAGAAAAACATTCTTCTTCAAGAAGCCATAAAAGAACTTGGAGAAAACACTGTGACACTTAAAGTCGGTTTTCAGACAACAGTGGACATTGCTATACAAGTTGTACCTCTGGTGGAAGCCGAAGAAAACTGATTCGTTGTTTTTTATTCATATTTGAAACAACATATTTGCTATTTTTATCTATACCAGCAAATATCCAACACACTGTCAGGACCGCTTCCTGTACAGTGTGTTGTCATTTTAGTACTTTAAGAATATTTTCTCGCAGTCTGCGTTTACCTGTTTTTCAAAGAAAATATTCTCATAAGGTATTTATACCCCCTTGTGGGGTGTTAGCATTGATATCTGACTCAGTATCATACACTTATGAACATTCCTCCACCTGATTCCCAACCGTCATCTGCTCCAGGCGGAAGAATGCCGCCTCAGAATATTGATGCCGAGCAATCAGTGCTTGGCACCATCCTGCTCTCTGATCACTCACTTTCAACAGTGCTTGAACTTCTTGAAAGTAATGATTTTTACAGAGATAATCATAAGCTCATCTTCGAAGCTATGATTCTGCTCTTTGAAAAAAATGAGCCACAGGACATTATCACTGTTTCCAACCAGCTAATAGATCAAAACCTTCTTGATCAGGCCGGAGGCGTTGCCTACCTTGCAACTCTCACTTCCATTGTTCCTGTCACTTCCAACCTGATCCATTATGCCAGAATCATCAGGCAAAAAGCAGTTCTCAGAAACCTTATTAGTGTCAACACTGAAATTGCCAGTCGTTGTTATGAGGAACAGGGAGACATTGATACCCTTGTTGATGAGGCAGAACAGGCAATATTTGAAATAGCAAGATCCAAATCAGACCAGAGTTTTACTCCGTTAAAACGCATCATTCCTTCAGCCTTTGAAACAGTTGAACAGCTTTATAAAAGAAAAGAGCTGATCACCGGCGTCCCCACCGGATTTGCAGAGCTTGATAAAATGACAGCAGGGCTTCAGCCATCCGATCTCATTATTCTGGCAGGTCGTCCTTCCATGGGTAAGACAGCTTTTGCCATGAATATCGCGCAAAACACCTCTCTGCTTAATAAAACCGGAGTTGCAATATTCAGCCTTGAAATGTCAAAAGAGCAGCTTGCCATGCGTCTGCTCTGTTCCGCAGGACACATTGATTCCCAACGCGTCAGGACAGGAAAGCTGCACAACGAAGACTGGCCGAAACTGACACGTGCTGTTGGAATGCTCACTGAAGCACCAATGTATATCGATGACACTCCTGCCATCTCTGTGCTTGAGATGCGAGCCAAGGTTCGCAGGCTTGCGGCCCAGTTTCCCCTTGGTCTAATTATCGTTGATTACCTTCAGCTCATGCGAGGCAGAAACTCCTCTGAAAACAGAGCCCAGGAGATCAGTGAAATATCCAGATCTTTAAAGGCAATGGCAAAGGAGCTTAAAGTTCCTGTTATTGCCCTCTCTCAGCTTAACCGCGGCCTTGAAAGCAGGACAGACAAACGCCCAATGATGTCTGATCTGCGTGAATCAGGTGCCATAGAACAGGACGCAGATGTCATCTGTTTTATCTATCGCGATGAGGTTTATAACAAGGCTGAAGATAATCCAAACAAGGGCATCTCTGAAATCATTATCGGCAAACAGAGAAACGGTCCCACAGGCACCATCAAATTGACATTCATCAAAGAGTTCACTATGTTTGAAGACCTTAGCAGTTATGACGAACCAGAAGGTTTTCAATCCGAATAAATCCCGAAAATCCATTACCAGTTTTTACGTAAGAGGCCTTATCTCATGTCTGTAAATGTTAGCCAGGAAGTACTATACGATTTTAAAACCATTGAGCAGAAGTGGCAGGATAAGTGGCTGAGCCAGGCCACATACAAAGTCAGTACAGACAGTGACAAGGAAAAGTATTATGTCCTTGAGATGTTTCCCTACCCTTCCGGGCGTATTCACATGGGCCATGTACGTAACTATTCAATAGGTGATGTTGTTGCGCGCTATAAACGTTTCCGTGGCTTTAATGTCCTGCACCCCATGGGCTGGGACTCTTTTGGTCTACCGGCAGAAAATGCTGCCATCAAAAACAATACCCATCCTGCCCGCTGGACATATGACAACATTGATTACATGCGTCATCAATTGCGCCAGTTAGGTCTTTCCTATGACTGGGAACGGGAGGTCGCTACCTGTAATCCCAAATATTACAAATGGGAACAGCAGATCTTTCTTGAAATGTATGAAAAGGGGCTGGTTTATCAAAAAGCAACTACGGTAAACTGGTGCGAATCCTGTCATACTGTTCTTGCCAACGAACAAGTTATAGAAGGAACATGCTGGCGCTGTGATGAACTTGTGGAAGCCAGAAATATGACCGGCTGGTTCTTTAAAATCACCGATTATGCTGAAGAACTGCTCGATGATCTGGATAAGCTTGGCGGCTGGCCTGATAAAGTTGTAACCATGCAGCGAAACTGGATTGGAAAATCAACAGGATTGCAATGTGATTTCCCGGTTGCTGATTCTGATGAAAAGCTCTCTATTTTTACAACCAGACCTGATACCATATTTGGCGTCACTTTCATGTCCATTGCGCCTGAGCATCCTCTGCTTAAATCGCTTTTAAAAGATAATCCGCGGGAACAGGAAATCAGAGATTTTACTGCTCGCATTATTTCTGAAAAGCAGCAGCAATCAAACGTTGACCTGACCGAAAAAGAAGGCATTGCCACAGGTCATTACTGCATCAACCCATTTAACGGTGACAAGATTCCCATCTTTGTTGCAAACTTTGTTCTCATGTCATATGGAACAGGAGCAGTTATGGCCGTTCCTGCACATGACCAGCGCGATTTTGAATTTGCAAAAAAATATAATCTTGCCATCAAACCTGTTGTTATTCCGGACGGCGCTGATCTCTCAAAAACTGACATGGAAGAGGCATCTGTTCTGCCGGGCATTCTATCTGATTCCGGAGCATTTACCGGAACAGAGTCAGAAACAGCCAAACAGCAAATCATCGATTTTGCCAGGAGCCAAAACATAGGTGATGCTCACATTACTTATCGCCTGCGTGACTGGGGTATTTCCCGGCAACGATACTGGGGAGCGCCCATCCCAATGATTCAATGTGAAACATGTGGTGTTCAACCTGTTCCTGTTGATCAGCTTCCGGTTACACTACCAGAGGACAGGGAGTCCCAGAAAAGTGATTGTGCGCCCCTGCACCAAAGATCCGCTTTTTACGAAACAAGCTGTCCAAAATGCGGTGGAAAAGCAAAAAGGGAAACTGATACCATGGATACTTTTGTTGAATCCTCATGGTATTTTGCCAGATACGCCAGTCCCCGTTTTACTGATTCACCACTGGACAAAGAAAAAGCTTCACACTGGCTCCCGGTTGATCAGTATATTGGCGGAGTGGAACATGCAATTTTGCACCTGCTCTATTCCCGTTTTTTCACCAAAGTACTTCGAGATCTTGGTTATCTCGACATTGATGAACCTTTCACCAATCTGCTCACCCAGGGGATGGTTATCAAAGATGGTTCCAAAATGTCAAAATCAAAGGGTAATGTTGTTGATCCAAACGATTTGATAACAGAATATGGTGCAGACACAACACGGCTGTTTTCACTCTTTGCCGCACCTCCTGAAAAAGATCTTGAATGGAATGCCAAGGGCGTTGAAGGATGTTACAGATTTCTTAACCGAATCTTTCGTTTTGTTCAGGCGTACAGTGAAAAAATCATTGCCGGCACCAATGTGGAAAGTAACAATCTCAATTCTGCTGAACGTGAACTTCACCGTAAAACCCACCAGACGATCAAAAAAGTTACCAACAACATTGAACAAAACTTTCACTTCAATACTGCAATCAGTGCTGTAATGGAACTTTTCAACACCCTTTCTTCCCTCAACAGTGACAAGAAGAAAGATGAACTTGGTAATGCTGTAATTCGGGAAGCTGTTGACTCACTTCTTGTCCTTCTCTGTCCAATGGTTCCTCATTTTTGTGCTGAATTATGGTCGACAATTCATGCCGAAGGAGCAATAGACGATGAACATTGGCCACAGTGGGATGAAGAAGCGGCCAAAGAAGATGAACTGACCATTGTTATTCAGGTCAGAGGAAAAGTCAGGTCAAGGCTTCAGGTACCTGCCGACATTGACGATGCAAGCCTTGAAGCAATGGCTTTAAAAGATGAAAATGCCTTAAAATTTATTGATGGAAAAGCCATTAAAAAAATAATTGTTGTTAAGAAGAAACTTGTCAATATTGTTGTTTAAGGCTACTATCTTCTCAAATTATTTGCGTATTTGTTCATATTTTCTTCAATCATTGTGGAGCAAACAGTTGAAAACCAGAAAATTCTTTATCCCGTTTGTCATGGTACTTCTTTTTATTCTTACCTCATGCGGGTACCACAACCCTTATGTCTATTCCGGTCCCGACCGTGATTTATACATCGCAACATGGCATAACCGGACCAATGAACTTTTGCTCCATTCAAAAATCCATCAATCTCTGGTGCGCTGGTATCAAAAATCCGGAAGAATAAAAGTTGTCCAGCATAAGGACGAAGCTCAACTGATATTAGCTGGTGAAATTATTTCCATCGATCTCCCCAGCCTCTCCTATGGGACCGGCAACGACACAACTGAAGTTAAAGTTCTGATCACAGTGCGCTATATCTTAAAAGACATTAAAACCGGCAAAGTGCTTATGGAAGTCGGGAAAGAGGTCTGGACTGAAGATTATAAAGTGGGAGCAACAGCTTCACAGAATTCTGACAATGAAGAAGATGCCATAGACATCATAATTGATGACCTTTCAGAAAAAATTTATATCAAAACTCTGAGTATCCTCTCCAAACAGAACATGTAACAACAAACTTACTTGAATAAAAAAGGCCGTTCCTCCCGGAACGGCCTTTTTTATTTTGTGGCTCTATCTGAACTCAGTAAAAATTATGTTTTTGTTACTGACAGCCTTATTGAAACTGCATTCCCGTCTTCGCGGGAATGACATACAGTTAATCCCGTGTCACTCCCGCGGAGGCGGGGTCCAGAATATTACCATCTGAGTTTCGTTAATAGCCACTTTTTATTTTTATTCATCGTTTAGTAGTGTCTCGTTAACGATGCTTCGATTTTTATCCCAGCATCCCTTTTACCTTCGCAGCAATGGATTTACCATCAAGTCCCTGGCTGGCATACAGATCAGCAGGCTTGCCTGAGCCGCCATAGTGTTCAACACCAGAGCGTTTGAAGTTTATACTCTTTCCTGCTTCAGCAAGCACGGTTCCGACTATGCTGCCGAGCCCGGTGTTTACATGGTGATCCTCAACAGTTAATACAACTCCACAATCAGCTGCTTTGAGTATTGCTTCTTTGTCAACAGGTATAAGGGAACCCATGTTAAGAACTGCTACAGAGTGCCCATCTTTTTTCAGCAACTCCCATGCTTCCATCACTGCAGGGGCAACGGCCCCATATGTGATAATGGTTGCATCGCTTCCTTCACGCAACCAGTCTCCAACTCCTGCCTGAAAAGTATAATCTGTATCGAAAAAAGCACTACCGTCTTCTTTTGTGATAACAGGTGTTTTAGATCTTCCCATTCCAACAAAAACATTCCCGGGCTCTGTTGCAATATACCTGATAATTCGGTCTGTCTGATTCGGGTCAGCTGGCATAAAAACTGAAGATCTGAAGTAATTCTGGAATAATCCAAGATAATCAATACACTGGTGTGTGGGCCCGTCTTCACCAACATCCAGGCCAACATGGGTTGCAACGACTTTTACACTTGCATGGTTAAAATCATTGAGCCGGTTCTGGTTATACACCTCAGATACAGCAAACGCGCCAAATGTACTGAAAAATGTAACCAGACCAAGGCTGGACAGCCCCCCGGCCATGGTGGCTGCATGATGCTCCTGAATACCAGCTTCTATAAAAGCTTTGGGGGAATGCTTGCGAAAGCCTCCCATTTTCACAGAACCTTCAAGATCGCATGAAATTCCTGTAATCTTCATGTTGTCATCACTGTTATTTGCCTCAGCAAGACTCTGAAGGGCATTTCCGTATGCTGAGCGGTTATCCAGCATAGTTCCTGCTTCATAGAGAATTGCATCACCCGCCTTGATTTCTACATTCGGAGCAATGAATGGTTGAATGGTATTTGTTGAAACAGGGTTTTCACGCAGGGCTTTCCATTTATCAAATTCATCTTCTACACCCAGTTCTTCCATGGCTTTAGCAAGGGATTCACGGTCAAGGGGCGATCCATGATACTTTGCCAGGTTCTCCATAAAAGAAATACCTTTGCCCATGGTTGTGCGTGACACAATGACAGTTGGAACGCCATCATTCTTCTGATAAGCTTTTGAAAAAGTCTGGAAGTATGCATTACAGTCATGGCCATCTTCAAGGTATTGCACGTCCCAGTTATTTGTGGAGTATAGAGACCGTATTGATTGCGGCATGATCTCTTCAGTGGTGCCACAAATCTGCAAATGGTTTCTATCTATGACGACAATGAGATTGTCCAGTTTGTATTTTGAAGCAAAACGAATGGCTTCAATAATCTGACCCTTCTGGTGTTCTCCATCACCCATGAACACAATAACTTTATTGGGTCGATTCTGAATCTTAAATCCATGGGCAAGTCCCACTGCTGTGGAAAGTCCCTGACCAAGATTACCTGTATCCCATTCAACTCCAGGAACAATACGTTCCACATGACCGGGAAAACCGGAACCGGTACGACGAAATCCGGTAAGAAAATCCTCTTCTGTAAAATAGCCATATTCAGCAAGCGTGGAATACACACCAGGAGAGATATGACCGATACTCATGATAACCCGATCCCGTTCTTCCATTTTCGGCTGTGCTGCGTCATGACGCATGCAGCCATAGGTAACCAGAAGATTATCAAGCGAAGAAAGTGAGCCACCAGGATGTCCGGATCCTGCAAGGCTTGTAGATAAAAGAATGTTTTTAGCACAGCGTAGACGCATCTGCTTCAGTGTATTTAACTCCTCACTGGACAATTTACTGGATTGCATAGTAAGTTGCAGGGTCATTTGGATCTCCATGAAATAATGGGTAACCTGTCACGAGAATAACAGGAATAATAAACGATTTTTCCAGTGTCGTGTCAAAGCTGAATTGTTGCAATATTGCGCTGCAATTTTTTGTGCCTGTTGATTTACAATTTAAGACGCATAGTTAGGCTATGTGGCTTAAATTGCGAATCAACAGGGGCGGAAAAGGACAAGTAATATGCGACAACTCAGCCTTGACACGACACTAGTATGTATAATAATTCAGTCTAGTAAAAGTAGTATAACTGAAAACCAATACTTTTAACCGGTTTCATAAAAAAAATCAGCAGTAAAAATATGTTTACAATTGCAGGAACAACTTTCGACTCACCTTTTGTTTTAGCACCACTTGCCGGATATACAGATCTTCCCTTCAGGCTCCTTTGCCGGCGCTATGGTGCCGGTCTTGTCGTCACTGAAATGATCAGTTGTCACGGGCTGTTGTATGGGCAGGAGAAAACCAGACGCATGCTTGTTTCAGATGTTGCTGAGCAGCCGGTCTCAATTCAACTCTTTGGATCCGACCCGGATATCATGGGTAAAGCAGCTGCTATCCTAAACGATTTTTCTCCATCATTTATTGATATCAATATGGGCTGTCCTGTTCGGAAAGTTACAAAACGTGGTGCCGGCTCTGCACTGATGAAAGACATCACTCTTGCTGAAAAAATACTTACTGCTGTTGTCTCAAACTCCAATGTACCGGTTACAGTCAAAACCAGGGCAGGAGTAGACAAACAACAGATTACAGCAATAGATTTCGCCAAAATGAGCGAAAACGCTGGTGCTGCTGCCATTGCAATTCACGGACGTACCTGGGCTCAAGGTTTTACAGGAAGTGCAGATTGGGAAATCGTCAGCAAAGTAAAAAACAGTGTCACTATCCCTGTTATCGGCAATGGAGATGTCCGAAGTTATGATGAAGCTATTGCCAGAATGGATGAAACAGGCTGTGACGGAATAATGATCGGACGGGCTGCTCTTGGAAATCCATGGGTCTTTCAAAAAAAAGGAAAACCCGAAAATATCTTAGAAATACTCCCAGCGGTAATGGAACACCTTAAACTCATGGAGCAACACCTTGATACCAGAAGACAACTGGCTTACATAAGAAATCATACCGGCAGATATTTCTGCAATTTTGAGGGAAGCTCACAGATCCGACGAGCCATACATGACTGCCCTGATTTCAGGACATTACAGGACCTTATAACTTCTCTTTTACAATAAACCACATTGTATTACTTTTGTGTAATAAAGATGCGTCCTCACTCATAGAAATACCTTTACAACTCACCTCCTATTTGATATTTTAAAAATGCATTTAAGTTTTACATTAATGACCTATCAACTCAAATAATTTATTTTTTCATGTCGCCTGAAGAACAGTCTGAAGACATAGCCAGAGTCTATCGATTCCTCTCTCAATGTATGCAGTACCCTGATGCAGAATGGATGGACGAAGACTTCTTTAACGTTTTTTACAGCCTGCTCGGCACTCTCGGTGCCGTAAATGATGCTGTGGAGATCAAGAAAAAAATCGATCAGGCAGAAGATCCCGTCGAAGACCTGCAGGTTGAATACACAAGACTTTTCATAAATGGTGTGCCCCATGTAGTTGCGCCGCCATATGGCTCGGTTTATATGGATAAGTCCCTGCAGGGCACCTTTGCCGGCAATACCCTTGCCTTCTATCGGGACAAGGGCTTTGCCATGGAAGAAAATGCAGACTTGCCCGATCATCTCATTCATGAACTTGAATTTCTCTCCCTCCTCACCCTTGAGAACGACCTTCCAGGAGAAGAGGAATTTCTGACAAAACTGTTTCGTCCCTGGTATGAAAAATTTCATCCCAGAGTAACGGAAGGAGCTCATCACCCGTTTTACAGGGTGGTTGTACAATTAATAGATTTTTTTACTAAGGAGGAAGACAAAGATGGCTTTCAACCTAACAAGGCGTAAATTCCTTCAGACAGCATCCCTGGCAGCAGCCTCGGTACCTCTGTCTAAGGTTGTTTCCGCTAACACCGGCGTCACCAAAGCCCCCCTTGATCCAAAGGGAACTGCTGGCGATAAGACCGTTGTGGGTGGAATCTGTGAAATGTGTTTCTGGCGTTGTCAGCTGGTCGGTAAAGTACGTGACGGCCGCCTGATGAAACTGGAAGGAAACCCAAAATCCATCGACAACGGCATTAAGATCTGCGCCCGTGGTAATGCAGGTGTGAAACTGCTTTACGATGTGGATCGCCTCAAATACCCCATGAAAAATGTCGGGAAAAGGGGAGCACCAAAGTGGAAAAGAATTTCCTGGAAAGAAGCGCTCGATGAATGTGGATCAAAGCTGAAAAGTACTGTAGACAACTATGGTGCCCAGGGCATTTGTGTTTTTCCACATGGCGCTTCAGCCAAATACCCCATGCATTACTTTGAGCGTGCTGTGGGGACTCACAATGTTTCTGAAGCATCTTTTTTCCAGTGTCGTGGTATCCGTGATACCGCCTATGTTGCCACCATTGGCAAAGCACCTGGCGAAAAAGTTGATATGCCAAACACCAAGGTCCTCTTCTTTATTGGAGATCACCTGGGTGAGAATGTTCATGTTTCCCATATCAAACAGTATATTCAGGGCCTGCAGAACGGAGCCAAACTGATCGTTGCCGATCCGCGTTTTTCTGCTTCTGCTGCAAAAGCTGATATCTGGGTACAGATCAAACCAGGTACAGACACTGCTTACATGCTTGCTATCATGAACTACCTTGTCAAAAACAACAAATATAACAAGGCGTTCGTTGAAGATCACACCGAAGGATTTGAGGAATTTGCTGAGGCCATCAAAGGATGGTCCCTTGAAAAAGCTGCCAAAGAATGTGACATCCCTGCTGCGCAGATCAAGGAAGTTGCTGAAATGCTTGCTGCAAATGCGCCCCATGTTGCAATCCATCCAGGTCGTCACGTATCGTGGCATGGAAATGACTTCCAGCGTGAGCGTGCACTTGCCTGTCTGACAGGAATTCTTGGCGCCTACTATGTGAAAGGCGGCTGGGTTCCTCCTAAAGGACCAAAAGTTAAAGGTGTTTCCTGGGCCAAGGAAGATCATGGCCACAAATACAATTTGAATTTCAATCATGAAGAGGATGAGAAGATCTATTCAAATCCTCCTCCGGGAACTCCCACTGAGTTGATTCGCGACTGTGCCATTTCAGGTAAACCATATCCGATCAAAAGCTGTGTTGTCTGGGGACAGAATCCAATGCAGACAATTCCCAATCAGCAGAAGATGAAAGATCTTTTCAACGCCATGGATTTTGTAATGTGTGTTGATGTTATGCCTACAGACGTTACTGCCTGGGCAGACATTCTGCTTCCGGAAGCCAGCTACCTTGAGCGTTACGATTACATCAAAAAAGGAACCCAGTGGGATCTCTCCAAAGAGCATCAGCAGTACATAGCTGCACGTATGCCTCTTGTTCCTGCCATGTTTGAACGCAAAGATCAGGTGTACATCACCAATGAGATTGCCAAACGCATGGGACATGCCGAGAAAATTCCAGTGAGAACCATTGAAGAAATGGTTGACAAAAGTCTTGCTTCAGCCAACCTTTCCATTGAGAAGCTGAAAGCTGAAGACGGCATTCATATTCAACCCGGCAAAGATCCATACGGAATTCCTGAAGACTTCAGTGTAATTCTGTACAATGACGATCTGGAAGATTCAGGACACCCACCCGCACCAACCTATAAACCGGTTCCTGGTAATCCTAAAGGATTTGCCAGACTTCTTTACGGTCGTGCCCCTGTTCATACCTTTAACAGAAGTCAGAACAATGTATGGCTGAACAATGCCATGCCTGACAATCCTGTCTGGGTTAATGATGAAGTTGCAGCAAAACTCGGTATTATTGATGGTGACACTGTTGGTTTTGTAAACAGTGAGGGAGTGAAATCCCGTACCACCACCACTGTAAAAGTGACACCGGGAATTCGAAAAGACTGTGTATACATGTATCACGGTTATGGTTCGGCAAACCCACTGTTGACAACCGGTGTTGGTACTGGTGTTGATGATCAGAGCCTGATTACCAAACTGGCTGTTGATCCTGAGACCGGCTGTCATGGAATGAGGAACAACTTCGTTAAACTGATAAAAGATGGAAAGGTTCTGGACATTCCAGCCTGATCTAATCTTATAGCCTTTTCAGGAGGATATATTCAATGCAATATGGAATGATCATAGATCTGGAACGCTGTGTCGGCTGTCATGCCTGCACCATTGCCTGTAGGGCAGAGTGGGAAGTTCCAGTACCTTACCAGCGTAACTGGGTAAAACGTCTTGGCCCCACCATGACTAAAGATGGGATGGCCGCAACCTACTATCCGGGACTTTGTAATCACTGCGATAAGCCACCCTGTGTGGATGAGTGCCCGGCTGATCTCGCTGAAATGACATTTAAAGATGCCAAAACCGGAAAGACCAAAACCATGGAAGTAGCCGCAACCTGGAAGGATCCATTTGATGGAACCGTACAGGTGGACAAAGAGCGCTGCCTTGGTTGTGGTGCATGTGCTGACGCCTGTCCTTATGGCGCCCGTTATGTTAACCCTGCCCTTGCTGATGATAACAGTGACGGAAAAGCTGACAAATGCACTTACTGTAAACCTCGCATTGAAGAAGGTCTGCAGCCTGCATGTGTTCAGACATGCATCACCGGTGCACGTATTTTTGGTGATCTGACAGATCCTAACTCAGCCGTTTCCAAGTATGTGAAAAACGGTGCCAAAGGTCTTGAAGTTAAAGATGGTCATATTGGCCCCAATTCGCGTTACTTTGGTAACAAAAAAGATATCAGTCTTCTTTTTGCAGACTACACACCCGAACTTGCCGACATGGGCAGCGTTAAACGCCGCGCCATGATGGCTTCCATGGTGAAACCCGCCATGCGTAAAGCCAAGGATATCGGTCTTCTTGGTTTGGCCGGTGCCATGCTTGTAAAGGGACTCTCTGAGGACGAAAAGAATTAATTACTGATTCGTTTTTCAGAAGGTATCAAAAAAAAGGCCTTTTGGGTGTATCACCAAAAGGCCTTTTTTTGTTTTTGTGGCTTCATATGAAGCTTAGCAAAGAATGTTTTTCCGAAAGTCTTGCTGACACCGAATTCCCACCTTCACGGGATTGAAACAAAATGCAGACTGAGCCTTGTCATTATTCAAATTCACAAAGATCCCCCTTAAGTCCGTTTCGTCACGAATAAATAAAAACAAACCTGTCATCATCAAAGGAAATACGTAAACGACCTTCATGGTTCCTTCCATATACCTCCCAGCCGGGTTCACCTTTTAGTTCGCATTTGAGGCAACATGGAGAATGAACACCCTTTTCCCGGTCACACCAGGAAATCAACATGGTGAACTCGTTTTCTTTTTCAGCGATTAACTTTCCCACTTCTCTTGCCTGATCAAAATCAATTGAATACCCGCTGATTACACATTCTATCCTTTCCATTGCGTTCCCCTTGTTTGCTATCCATAATTGTTATTGCAATACGACTCTTTGTCTTTTTCCCACTACGTAAGAAAAACATTTAATAGAGTTTTGACTTTCTGTAAACTCAATCTGTTTTTCTTCATTTCATTCCTTTGCTGGCCTTGCCCTATTCCATCTTTTCTTTTAATGAAATTCCGATTATCGTAGCTGACCATTGCCAGAGACCAAGCGTCTCACATAGTTAAAAACAATCGTCAAAACCAATAAAACAAACAGGGAATACAAGCATGAGTGTTGATGATAAAAAAATCATCTATTCGATGATTAAAGTCAGTAAATATTATGATGACAAACCTATTCTTAAAGATATATCCCTCTCCTATTTCTATGGTGCCAAAATTGGTGTCCTTGGGCTTAATGGATCCGGAAAAAGTAGCCTGCTCCGAATTCTTGCCGGAATTGATACAGAGTTCAATGGAGAAACTGTAATCTCCCCAGGACTCACTGTCGATTATCTTTCCCAGGAACCTGAACTCGATCCCGCTAAAACTGTAAAAGAAATTGTTGAAGAAGGCGTTCAGGACACTGTTGATCTCCTCAACGAATTTAACGAGATTAATGAGAAATTTGCAGAACCAATGAGTGATGATGAAATGCAGGCACTCATAGACAGACAGGGAGAAGTACAGGAAAAGCTTGATAACCTTGACGCATGGGATCTTGATTCAAAACTTGAAATGGCCATGGATGCCCTGCGCTGCCCTCCCTCTGACACCAATTGCGAACACCTTTCAGGTGGTGAGAAAAGAAGAGTTGCCCTGTGTCGAATTCTTCTAAAACAACCTGATATCCTGCTTCTGGACGAGCCCACAAACCACCTTGATGCTGAATCTGTTGCATGGCTTGAGCACCATCTGCAACAATATACAGGTACCGTTATAGCTGTTACACATGACAGGTATTTCCTCGACAATGTTGCAGGATGGATCCTTGAACTGGACCGTGGACGCGGTATCCCGTGGAAAGGAAACTATTCTTCATGGCTGGAACAGAAAGAAAAACGCCTTGCCACTGAAGAAAAGAAAGAAAGTGATCGGCAGCGCACCTTAAAAAGAGAACTTGAATGGATCAAGATGTCTCCCAAGGGAAGACGCAGCAAATCAAAAGCCCGTATCACATCATATGAAAAGCTTATGGGTCAGGAAACTGATACGCTTGCTAAAGAACTACAAATTTTCATCCCTCCCGGACCACGTCTTGGCAAGGTTGTCATAGAAGCAGATCATATCCGTAAAGCTTTTGGAGAAAGCCTCCTTGTGGATGATATGAACTTTAAACTGCCTGCAGGTGGTATTGTTGGGATCATTGGTCCAAATGGAGCTGGAAAGTCCACCCTTTTTAAAATGATCACAGGGGAAGATACTCCAGATGAAGGATCCATTCGTCTTGGTGATACTGTTAAGCTTTCATATGTCGACCAGAACCGTGACAACCTTGATCCAGAAGCCTCAATATGGGAGGCAATTTCTGAAGGACAGGAAAGTGTCTGGCTGGGTACAAAAGAAGTTAATTCCAGAGCCTATGTTGGAAGATTTAATTTCTCCGGTTCCGACCAGCAGAAAAAAGTAGGCCTTCTTTCAGGCGGACAGCGCAACCGTGTGCATCTTGCCAAAATGCTCAAGGAAGGAGGCAACGTGCTTCTTCTTGATGAGCCGACCAATGATCTTGATGTCAACACACTGAGAGCTCTTGAAGAGGCACTGGACAACTTTGGTGGCTGTGCAGTGGTTATCAGCCATGACAGATGGTTTCTAGATCGTATTGCCACTCACATTCTCGCCTTTGAAGGAGATTCAAAGGTTGTCTGGTTTGAGGGGAACTATTCCGATTATGAAAAAGACAGAAAAGCCCGCCTCGGACCAAAAGCTGAGCAACCACATAGAATAAAATATCGCCAGCTGACGAGGTAATAACTGTTTTTACGAAGCCTTCTTGGGTTTTAACTTTTGATGGACTCGTAAAAATATAATTTTTCTCTATTCAGCCATTCCAGTGAAGACGGGAATCTCTTTGTTTCAATACCTTCTGGATTCCCGCCTGCGCGGGAATGACGGAATGACAAAAATAATTCTGATTACGTATGAAACTCAGCCAACTTCCTATGGTGAAGACATAAGGAATTGGTAAAACAAAAGAATTACAAG
>DQTH01000222.1 GCA_015662865.1 Desulfocapsa sulfexigens | reverse complement strand
TTGCAACCAGCTCTCTGCCGGCAAACGGTTTTCTTATGTAGTCACTTGCACCTTCCTTCAGAGCTCTGACGATGGTCTCAATATCAGATTCTGAAGTAAGCATGATAATATGGCTTTTTCGAACCAGGGAATGGTCTTTGAGTCGTTTTAAAACCTCAAACCCGTCTGCATCAGGGAGGCAGATATCAAGCAGAATAATGTCAGGCGAGCATGAATCGGCCAGATGAAAACCTTCTTCTGCTGTTTTTGCTTCGTTATAAGGAACATTAAGAATACTGAGCAGACTTTCACAAAGCCTGCGAATGACCTTGTTGTCATCAATTACAAGAATACCACCTGTGGGCATAGTTTCCTTTTTAAGTCAAATAAGCAGGCAGTCAATTTGTCGTCTGTATCGAAGCCATTTGAGGGGAGGGCGAAATCGTTACAGATGTTCGCTCCATGTGAAAGGATATCAAAAAATCAAGAGCTAAGTCAAAGAGTTCTTAATTGTTTGAGTAACTATTTTCCCAGCAAGTTAAAGCGATTGTCGAGTCTTGCGAACCAGATGGCAAGTTGTTGCTGAAAAAGAAAGGCCAGAGCTACCATCATGGCAGTCTGTGGAGGGAAGGCTGTCACAGCCAGACCGATGCAGATGGGCAGGTTGCGTAATTCAACATTGAGAATAAGGGTCATGCTGTCTTTGCGGGTGAACAGAAAGCGGCCGACGATGATACATAGAAAAAAGGTAGCCAGATACCACAGGAGCATACTGGAAAGAGCCTGAAACATCAGTGTCGGATAGCTGAAAATCAGCGCAGCTTTCATGCTGACACTGGTAAAAACAAGGTACATCATGCCCCAGACACTGATTGCGGGAAGTATTGGTTTAATATCCTTTTTAAACTGTTGCTGGCTCATTCGTTTCAGGAGCAGGTTATAGGTGACAACCCCCATGCAAAGAGGGATAAACACTACCAGACCGATGGTTTTTCCGACATCCCACATATCGACTTCCACCAGTGTTCCTGCTAAACCATACAGGTAGACTGGAACCAGCAGAGAACCGAGGATAAGATTTGTGGCACTGAGTTTGAGAGAAGCTTTTACATTTCCTTTAAACATCATTGTAAAGGCAACAGCCATGTTTCCGCCTGGAACTACGCTGACGATAAGCAGACCAATACGTAGCTCAGGCCATGGTTCCAGGAGCAGGCTACCCACCAGAAGTGCGACAAGGGGGAGGACAAGAAAGTTAAGAAGCAAGTTAACGACCAAAAGTCGTATATCGGTGAGTCTTAGCAATTCGCGTGGCTGAAAACCGATCATGGCCGGATAGATGGTGAAAATTGCAATGGGCAGAATCAGGGCTTTAAGAAATGAAGTGTCAACCAGTCGTCCACAGATCAAAGCCAGTACAATTATACAGGGAATGACGTAGATCAGGTGCTTGGCCGGGTATGTAAATATCGATTTTATATTCATCTTATAAGGGATATACGAGTCGTGATTTTTTTTCATGATAGTAGCCCATCATCTGAGGCGCCAGTTCAAGAAGGGTTTCCTGGCGATCGTCCGGAGATGGATGGGTGCTGAGAAATGCTGGAGGGGATCCGTTTCCTGTTTTTGCCATTTTCTCCCATAGGGTAGCAGCCGCATATGGGTTATAGCCGGCTCTTGCCGCCAGCTCAATACCCATTCTGTCAGCTTCCTTTTCAGCGGAACGGCTATTTGGCAGTGAAATCGCCGTTGTTGCGGCAAGTTCTACTCCTGACATGGCAGCACCACCAAAATCAAATCCAGTGACACTGAGCGCAATAGACAATAAAGATAAACCAGTCTGGGAAGCCAGGGCAACAGACATTTTTTCTGCTGTGTGATTTGCAAGGGCATGGGCAATCTCGTGGCCCATGACTTGAGCCAGTTCATCGTCAGTTGCTGCTACTTTTTCGATGAGACCGGTATAAATAGCCATTTTGCCACCAGCCATGCACCATGCATTTACTGTTTCCGGATCATCAATAATTTTCACACTCCAATCCCAGTTCCGGCTATTGGGGTGAGTTTCAATCGCCTGACTGATCAATCGGCCAGTGATACGTTTGATTCGTTTTGTCACAACCGGGTCGTTATCTATTTTCCCTTTGACAGCAAACGGACCTAATGTCTGAATATAGGCCTCTTCTGAAGCGAGAATTGCCTCTTCCGGTGAAACCAGCATCAGCTGGTTGCGACCGGTTGGACTGGTGGCACAGGCGGTAATAAAAACAACCATTAGAATGATTGATATTATTTTCAGAAGTTTCATTGATACCTCCTGTGTGACTCAGGACTAATACAGTTAAAGTGCTTTCAGCTGTCCTGTAAGGGAATGGTGTCCGGCATGGACAATATGGGCAGTCAGTAAATCTCCGGGCCTGCAATTTGTGCCTGACTCAGGGATATGAACAAGATGGTTTGTTCCGGTACGGCCAACAATTGAGTTTTTATCTGATTTTTCAATCATTATTGAAAAATTTTTTCCTATATAACTACGATTATGTTCCAGGCTTATCGCGTCCTGCCTTGTTTGAAAGGTGAGTAATCTTTCGGCTTTGACCGATTCTTCAACCTTGTCTTCAAAGCCTGCTGAACGGGTACCCGGTCGATCAGAGTATTTAAAAGAGTAGGACCCATGATAATGAACTTCCTCAAGAAGTGACATGGTGTCTGCAAAATCCTTATCAGTTTCTCCTGGAAAGCCGATTATCATATCTGTGGTAATGGCGATTTCGGGGCAGTATGAACGCAGGGCAGAAACTTTTTCAAGATAGAGTTCTCTTGAGTATTTGCGGTTCATAAGGGACAGAATTCTGTTTGACCCTGATTGAACAGGCAGATGGAACTGGGGACATAGAATATCAACTTCAGCAAAGCAACGCATCAGGTCATCAGACAGATCTTTTGGATTCGAAGTGGTGAATCGTAGACGTTGTAATCCTGGAACCTCTGCAACTGCGCGCAGAAGGTCACTGAAGCTGTAGGATGAGTTTCCAGCCATAACAGTGTTGGTTTTTCCATAAGAGTTTACGTTCTGCCCAAGCAGAGTAATTTCCCTTACACCACCTTCAACCAAAGAATGAGCTTCTTTGAGTATGTGCTCAACACTACGAGATACTTCTCGGCCTCTGGTGTAGGGGACAACACAATAGGTGCAGTAGTTGTTGCATCCCTGCATGATGGTGAGAAATTTTTTAAATACCTGCGGCTGCGTACCGGACTCATTACCGGTTTTCAGGTCAGGAATAAAGGCCGGTATATGGTAATCATCTGCCAGTGCGGTAACAACTGAAGGCTTTTCTATGTCTTCCAGGAGTTCTGCCAATTGATAAATATTCTGTGTTCCAACAACAAGATCCACGTGGGGCATTCTTTCAATAATCTTCCTGCCTTCCTGCTGAGCAACGCAACCGGCAACACAAATTTTTAACGCTGGTTTTCGCTTTTTATGTTTACGCAGGACACCCAGCAGGCTCATCACTTTTTGTTCGGCTTTGGCACGTATTGAACAAGTGTTAAGGATTATCAGGTCAGCATCGTCAGATTCGCTGGTTTCAATGTAGCCTTTTTCTGAAAGGAGCTGAGCCATGATTTCAGAGTCACGTTCGTTCATCTGACAGCCAAATGTTTTTATGAAAAATGATTTTGAAAACATTGATGTTTTATTGTTATTGTTACGTTTTAAATACAGAGTATCAGGTTTGAGAGAGTCTGCCAGACTTGCCAGGAGCGAGAATAGCGTTTTTGTCTGCTCGCGCGGATACCGAATACATACACTACCTTTTCTACCCGGTACGGTTGAGAGCAGGCAGAGACCGTCATAAGCCTCAAGAATAAATTTCAAATAGTGATATCTTGCAGGGTTGATACATAAATACAGTGACTCTAAAGCTGTGGGCATAATAATTAATGAACAAACTTTTCTAAAAGTTTAAACAGAAAGGGAAGAATCAACTTCTCCCATCTGGTCTTCCCGTGCGGCCAGCAGAGGCACAACAACTTCCCGGATATATTCATCGGTTTGTGCTGAAGCTCTTCCTGTGAACTGACTGTAATCTCCAACCAGATCCATGAGATCGTCATAGGAGAAGGGGATACGGTCATCATCAGCCAGACGTTTGAGCAGATCATTATCAAGGCCTTCTTCTTTGACAACTTTACCTGCCGCAAGAGAATGCTCTTTCACAACCTCATGCATTTCCTGTCTGCTCTCACCTTTTTCAACAGCTTCCATGAGAATTTTTTCAGTGGACATAAAGGGAAGTTCCATGCGCAGATGACGTTCTATCTGTTTTGGAAAGACAACCATTTGGCTTGATATGTTCATGTATAGCTTTAGTATCGCGTCAGTCAGGAGAAAGGCCTGTGGGATATCCATTCTGCGAATTGCTGAATCATCGAGCGTCCGTTCAAACCACTGGTTGGAAAAGGTAGCAGCAAAGTCTGCCGGAAGCCCCATTAGTTTCCTGGAAAGACCGGTCATACGTTCTGATCGCATGGGGTTACGTTTGTAAGCCATGGCAGAAGAGCCTGTCTGCTTCTTGGCAAAAGGCTCTTCCTGAACCTTAAGATTTGAAAGCAGCCTCAGATCCACTGCAAATTTATGTGCAGATGCCCCAATACCTGCAAGTGTTTCAGCAAGTTTCATATCAAGTTTTCTGGGATAGGTCTGACCGGTTACTGCAAAGACTTTATCAAATCCCAGTTTCTTTGAAACAAGAGCATCCAGCTGCCTTACTTTTTCATTATCACCATGAAAAAGCTCAATGAATGTGGCCTGGGTACCGACTGTGCCTTTCGCTCCACGGGCTTTTACCTGGTCCAGAAAAGTATCTATGTATTCAAGGTCCATCACAAGGTCTTGAATATAAAGGGTATTTCTTTTTCCTACTGTTGTTGGTTGAGCCGGTTGATAATGAGTAAATCCAAGGGTTGGCAGGTCCTTATACTCAAGACAAAATTTAGCAAGATTGGAGACTACCTTGAGTACAGCCTTACGAATAAGATCAAAGGCTTTTTTCTGAATAAGAAGATCGGTATTACAGACAACAAACTGAGACGTTGCCCCAAGGTGGATTATTCCTTCAGCCTTCGGACATTTTGTTCCAAATTCAAAGACATGAGCCATAACATCATGCCTGATTTCCTTTTCTTTGGCTGCAGCCACATCAAAGTCGATATTGTCAACGTTTGCCCGCATTTCATCAAGCATCTCCTGGGTGATAATATCGGTGAGTCCCAGTTCGTACTGTGCCTCAGCTAGAGCCACCCAGCATCGCCGCCAATTCGTGAATTTTGTTTTTTCAGAGAAAAGCTCCTGCATTTCACGACTGGTGTAACGGCTGACAAGGGGTTCCTGGTAAATCTCTCTATTCATAACTGACTCCGTATAAGCAGCAATAAAGGCAAATATTTAAAAATTTAATATTGAATCAAAATGTTACAAACGAACAAAGGATTTAAAATCCCTTGTGCGTGTTAGATCGCGACAGATTTGAAACAAAAATGGGTATTATATTTCATCACTCATTATTAAGAGCATCCTTCTACCATCTTTCCTGAAAAAGTGAAAGGGAGGGTGGAGGAGAGACCGTACGAATATTCTGTGCCTGTGATTGCTTACGATTCTTCACTTATAGATGGCACCTTTTTGTCAACAGGTTCATCTTTTTGACTAGTCTGAAAACGGGCGATACGTCTGACAATTCTAAAAATATTATCAAAGATATCAACAATTTCAACCTCTCTTGCATAGGTTGCTATGCGATTGGGAGCGTCGGCTGTAAGGCGTTGAATTTCATATCTGGTTATTTCTTTATTCATTTTTGTGACATCACTTTTCATGGAACGCACTTTTTTTACGAGTTTTTTATCTCCGTTGGCAACGGCTGTAATTGCTCTGTCCAGTGCCTTAACGACCTCTGAATGGAACTGCATTAACACTCTTGCGGTCTGCTCACTGACTGTCACTTTTTCATTGATTCGTTTTATTGAAACAACAAGATCTGTTGCAATTCTGTCACCAATACGTTCCAGACCGTTAGCCACCTGAATGAGATCTATTAGTCTTCTCGACTGTGGTTTTGACAGATCACTGGAACTGATCATACTCAGATATTCGATGATATGATGATGGAGGCTGTCGATAATTTTATCTTTTTCAGCCAGTTTTTTTACATCGGATATTGTTCCCTTAATGGCCATTGGCATGGCTTCATCAACGATGCTCCGAGTGTATGCGGCCATTCTTGAAATTTCACGGCTGACATTATCAAGGGCTATTGAAGGCGTAGTCAGCAGAGACTCATCAAGGAATTTTGGTAACAGCTCTTCATCTACAAGAATAGGCTTGTCTGGAATAACCCATTCAACAATTCGAGCAATCTGGGTAGTAAAGCCTATAAAGATAACAGCATTGGCAAGATTAAAAAACGTGTGAATGTTGGCAATCTGGCGGGGGGATTCTGCAGCCAGGCGTGCTACACCGCTTAACTCCTCATGCACAGGGGAGAGCCAACGGGCAAGATCGGCCAATTGGGGAATAAGTCCAATCCAGATGATGACTCCGAGTACATTAAAAAGCGTATGGACAGCAGCAGTTCGCACAGCTTCACGGGGTTTTCCGATTGCAGCAAGACCGGCTGTGATACAGGTTCCGATATTTGAGCCAAAGGTTAGTGCTATTGCTGTTTCCAGTCCAAGTAAACCCTGACCATCCATAACTATCAGGATACCCGTGGTAGCTGAAGATGACTGTATGACAGCTGTGAAGGCCGTACCTATTAAAACAGCAACGATCGGACTCTCCAGAGTAACCATGAAGTTGATAAAAGGCTCATATGAGCGTAGCGGTTTCATTCCGTTACTCATGACACTCATGCCATAAAAAACCAGTCCCAGTCCCATAGTCATAAGGCTATATTGACGCCATTTATTCTTCTTTGACACAAAGGACAGGAAGAATCCGACTGCGATCAGTAACAGGGCCAGTTTTGTTACTTTAAAGGCTAGAATCTGTGCTGTTATAGTAGTACCGATATTGGCACCAATGATGACAGGGACGCTCTGCGACATTGACATAAGTCCTGCAGAGATAAATCCAACCAGTAATACGGTGGTAACGGATGAAGATTGAATAATAGAGGTGATTATGGCCCCCATGCCGGCACCAACAAAGCGGTTGCGTGTGAATCTGGCAAGAAGGTCTTTCATGTAGTCGCCTGCTGAAACCTTAAGGGCTTTGGTCATGATATCCATGCCAAACAGAAAGAGTGCAAGACCTCCAAACAATCCACCCCATAATTCCAGACTGGCTAAAGGATTACTCATCAGTTTTCTCAACTTCAGCAGGTGCTTTTACAATAACTACCGGAATATTTGATAACTGGGCAACGCGCTCTGCAACAGATCCTAAAAGAATATGAGAAAGACCACTTCGGCCGCAACTGCCCATTACAATGATCTGAGCATTTTCTTTTTCGGCGAATTCAACAATACGACGGGTGGTAATCCTTGAACAAACTCCAGCCGTGCTTCCTTAAGAGACCTTCGTGAAGGGTGCTTATCATGCATTTCCTTCATAAACTTTTCAGCAATTTTATTTGCCGCCGATGCCATTGGTACAGACCAGTCATCTTCTTCCTGACGATAGAACCCAGGTGCATCAGCCGGGTCATGAATGACATGGAGAATGATCAGGGGAGCCTTGTTGCATTTCGTATAATTGTCTGCCCAGAGTAGAGCCTCTTCAGAATCATCTGAAAAATCAATGGCGACAAGAATTGGACCGTTGTCTTTTGCAGGGGTCATAAATAGCTCCTGTAATATTAGAAATGGTGCCAAACATTTGAGCCCCAACATCCGGAAAGATCGGTGTTGAGGCTCAGCTTCTTAATAGAATATGTAAATAAGCTCTTAGTTAACCATCATGAATACTCTTTAAACAGATACGGACCATCAGTTTTTTTAACATGGATTGAATGTGTCACCAGGTTTGTCTCAGGAGTGAAATAGTGGAGCAGATACCCGGGAGCTTCCATGAAAAATTCTGAGGGCCGTGTCAGTGTTAAATCCAGAGAAAGCTGCAACCCCATACTGGGAGCACAACTGATAACTGTGTTCTGCCATCCCAGGTGAGTGTCAAGGTGAATGTGCCCGCAAAGTAGTCGCTCGATGTTATTATATTTGCTTAAAACCCTGCCTAACCTGTCAGTCCCGATGAAGCCGTCCTCATCTGTTTCCAGCACGCCACATTTTACCGGTGGGTGATGCATAAAAACAATAGTGGGTTTGTCACATTCAATGGATAATTGTTCATCAAGCCAACTGGCTCTTTCTTCACATATTTCCCCACCGGGAGCGTCAGGAATGGAGCTGTCCATACCAATTAATCGAATATCGTACCCTTCAATGACATAGTTGATAAAGTTGCTGTCCTGACACGGACAGGCAGACTTTCCAAATACATCCTTTAGAATAGATCTGTCGTCGTGATTACCGGGCACTATGTAATAGGGAAACAGCAGATTATCCAGGAGGCTTGCTGCACGTTCAGCTTCCTCTTGGCGGCCATCATAGGTTATATCACCTGTGACAAGGACAATCTCAGGAGGAGGGATCAGGTGGTTGATGTGTTCAATACAGGCGGCCAGGTTTTCAGCTGTTGGGGCTATTCCGTATGCTTTTTTATTCCAGCCTGCGATATGGGTGTCACTAATGTGAGCGATGAGCATCGATTAAATTCTATGTACTTTGTTTGCTATAAATCACAAGGATCTATAACCATCCATAATTTGCTACAGAAAGGCTACAGATCCGTGTGTTTGAAATTGTTCTTAAATATTTTATGCTTTTTTCCGATTTATCACAAAGCTGATCACTGCAGAAAAAGTAATAAACGTAACAATCAAAAAGGATACAGCATTAAGCACCGGTGTAGAGCTGAATTTGATACGTGAATAGAGATCAACCGGCAGAGTTGGATCCGAACCAATCAGGAAAATGGTAGTATTAAAATTTGAAAAGCTTATCAAAAAGGCGACAATAAATGCTCCGATAATGGCAGGGCGCAAAAATGGAATGGTTATAAGCCAGATTACTTCAAGTCTGGTTGCCCGTAAGCTCAATGCAGCCTCTGCGAGTACTCTGTCAAATTTTTTCAGGCGAGCCCCAACCAGAAGCATCACATAGGTTGCGCCGAATGAAAACTGTCCAATGACCACAAGCCAGAAACTTGGGGCAAGAAATGCCAGGTTTATTCCGAAGTTATCTTCAACATAGGTTCCGGCATAGGTTGAACTGAGGAGGATTGATATTCCCAGTACAACTCCTGGAATAACAAGTGGTGCCAGGGCCAGAAAATAGAGCAAGCCCTTAAGTCTGAATTGTTCTTCTTCAAACAGCAGAGCGGCAATAGTCCCAACAATTGTTGAAAACAGAGCCACGAAGAATCCGGTTTTAAGGCTGGTCCAGACACTCAGCATCAAGTCAGTATCCTGAAAAAGACCGAGTCGTTCATCTGTGTTGGCAAAAAACCAGTCCAGGGAAAAACCGTTCCATGGCAGGGCAATGAAGGTCGAATCATTAAATGCCAGGACGCAGATCGTGACCAGTGGCATTATCAGAAAAATGTAGAACAGGGCTATGTAAATGCGATAACCGGTAATATATAGTGGTGAGCAGGGTAATGTGCGTATCATGATCCAACCTTCTCAAGTTTTTGTCCAGTTAATTTAAGTGCCAGCCAGATAATGGAAGATGACAGGAGCAGGAGCAGAAATCCGAATGCGGCTCCTTCATTCCAGTTAAAGGTTGCAAGAAATTTATTATAGATTTGTTCCGTGAACCAGAGTGAGCTTTTCCCTCCCAGAATATTGGGAGCAACATAGTCACCGATCACCAGCATGAAAACAATAATCCCGCCTGAGGCAATCCCTGGCGTTGTGTAGGGGATGATGATCTGGCGAAAAATAGTCCACTTGGAGGCCCCGAGATCACTTGCAGCTTCGATAAGGCTGTCATCCAGGCTTTCAAGCGCAGACATCATGGGAACAATCATGAACAGCATTGACATGTACAACAGACCAATGGTCATGCTGAAGTTAGTATAGAGCATTTCAATTGGTGTATTAATCAACCCGATTTGTATGAGAAAGTTGTTAATAACGCCATTGTCACTGAGTAATATCATCCATCCATAAATGGTTACCAGTTCACCAATCCATATGGGGATAAGGAGCAGCAACACCATAAAGCTGCTGTATTTTTTTGCTATTACTTTGGTCAGATAAAAGGCCACAGGAAAGGTGACAACAAAGGCAAGAAATGTGACTCCTATGGAATAGAGTGCAGTTTGCACAAAGGTGAGCCAATAAATTTTGTCTTCAAAAAAGGAAAGATAGTTATTCAGAGAAAAGACCATCAATCCGTCATCATTTTCAAATCGAAACGATCTGAAAAACATGTCCAGATGGGGAATGACGATCAAAACAACCAGCCACAAGAGGACCGGTACCATCAGGAGATAAAATGTGCCGCTTCTTTTTTTCATTTCACTAATCCTGGTAACATTTCAAATCGTCACGGTGAATACCAACTTTCAGGTCATCACCTTCCTGCAAGTCTTCAAACTGAGCATTTTGAGGTAATGAGATCAAAACCTCATCATTGCTCTGGTTGATGATTGCACAAATTTTAGTATTGGATCCATCGAACAGAATAGCCTTGATTTTCATATCCATTCGCTCGATATCATGCAATCCTTCTGATGGATTTAGGATAAAGGCTTCCGGTCGCATAAAGAGTTTTTTAGGCTGAAAGTCAAGGTCGGGTTTAACCAGATTACATCCATTTTTTGTCGTCAGCTTACCGTCGGCATAACTCAAAACGTCAAATTCATTACTCTCACCGACAAAACCGGCAACAAAAGATGTTTTGGGGTTTTTATACAGATTTTTTGGAGTATCGAGCTGTTCGAAACGGCCTTCATTCATGACGGCAACCTTGTCACTCATGACAAGCGCTTCAGACTGATCATGGGTGATATAAATAAAGGTTGTTCCTATCTCTTTCTGAAGAATTTTGAGTTCAACCTTCATGTGTTCGCGAAGCTTTCTGTCCAATGCACCAAGAGGCTCGTCCAGCAGCAGAATTGACGGCCTTAACACCAAAGACCGTGCTATTGCCACACGTTGACGTTGGCCACCGGAAAGATCATCAACCTTTTTCTTTTCAAAGCCGACCAGGCCCACGCGTTCGAGCATTTCAGTGACACGGGTGTTAACCTCCTTTGCAGGCAATTTCTGTCTTTGCAGCCCAAAAGCAACATTTTTCTGAACATTCATCATGGGAAAAAGTGCAAGATTCTGAAATACGATGTTGACTGCCCTTTTTTCAGGAGGAATTCCTTTCATGGATTCGCCACGGATAAGAAGCTCTCCTTCTGTTTCTTTCTCAAAACCGGCAATCACTCGTAAGAGTGTTGTTTTTCCACAACCTGATCCACCGAGAATGGAGAAGAATCCACCATCTTCTACATTGAAACTCACTAACTCAACGGCTGTGAAATCACCAAATTTCTTTGTAATATTTTTAATCTCTAGAACGTGACTCATACTAATCCCTGGAATTATCAGTTATTGAATAAAGGCGATTATGAAAAATTGCCTGAGGAGAATTTTGAGTAATTCTAAATGGTTTTCATTTAGAATTACTCAAAATTTGTTAAACATATTGGAAGCCGAGTCTTCCAATGGAATTATTTTGCAGCTTTAATTCTATCAAGAACTTTTGCTTCGATGGTTTCAAAACCTTCCGGTACAGGTGGATGCCATTTGATATTATCAAGATCCTCTTTTGGAAAAGATCTGCTGAAGTTTGCTTTGATCTCTTCATTGAAATATTTAATGGAATCAGCAGAGGCTGTGCCATAGCCTTCTTTATTGGTAAAGTAGGCTGCATTTTCTGGCTCAAGCATAAAGTTGATCCATTTGTATGCTGCGTCCAGATTTTTAGATTTCGCAGGAATTGCAAAGGTATCAATCCAACCTAATGCACCACTTTTAGGGGCAATAAAATCGATGTCAGGATTTGTTTTATGAAGGCTCCATCCTTTACCATCCCAACCGGAAATTACATTGGCGTCACCGCTTTTAATGATTGCAACCTGGGTATCACCACTGGTCCAGTAATTTTTGACAAGTTTTTTGCCGTCAATAAGAGTCTTTTCCACTCGTTTCATTAATTCTCTGTAAGCGGCTTTGTCATTGTAGAGAGCAAAAGGATTTTCTCCCATACCAAAAGCGGTGGCGATCAGGAGTGGTCTTTTCAGTCTGTAGGAAATTTTTCCTTCATATTTGGGATTCCAGAGATCTGACCAGTCCTTTGCTTCCGGAGCAAGTTTTGTATTAACGATCATACCAGTGGTACCATAGCAAAATGGTACTGCGTAGGCTTTGCCATCAACTGCAGAGTTTTTCTTAACAGCTTCAACCATTGATTTGGTGAGTTGATCGGTGTTTACACGACTGAAATCAATTGGTTGGTAAACAGGAAATTTTGCCTGGACAAAAGAGATTCTGTCCTGACTGGGCTGTGCGAGATCAAATCCTGCTCCACGTGTTGCCCGGAGCTTTGCAATCATCTCTTCATTGTTAGAGTAGGTGATTTTTACATCAATACCGGTTTTAGCCTCAAAGTCTTTTACGAGTTTTGCAGGTGCATATCCCTTCCATGTCAGTAGCCTTAATGTGTCCTGGGCCATGGCCCCATTTGCAATAAGTGTTAATGCAACCGCCCCGATCAGTACCAGTTTCTTCATTAAGTTCATCCCCTTTTGTTCAGGTTATTAAGGTGTGTATCAAAAAATTACATACACGTTTATAAATGTTTACCCATATTGAGTAATAAAATCACTTCAAATTTACAACACTTTGTGTGTGAGACACCATGATTGATCAATATTACGATCCTGTTTGGATTTGTTTACAGTTTTGTTAAAAAATCAATGGATAACAACCTCCATAATGATTTCTAAGATAGAAATAAGGTAATTATTTCAGGTTATTCAGGACGTCTCTGAAAATATGCTTCCATAAGGCCAGGATCGCAAATTTCCACAACAGAAAATACATCACAGCTTTGTACCTGATTGTTACCACACAAATTATAGCCGAACAAGCAGAAACAATAGCCTAATGGTAAAGAAATTCCTTAGAAACATGTTGAAATGTTCATCTCTTTGTGTCCCATCGGAAGGGACCAATTTTTTTACTGAGATTTTTTTGCTGAGATTTTTGATCAAATGTTCTTCCGGAGTCTTCACTGAATAATACGATTGCAATTTCAGGATGCTTTGAGGAAACTACACAGAATCGTTTTCAGTATGTTCAGCGTTATGTTTTACTGCAACTAACACCCCACAGGGGGGATAAGTATCTTATGAGAATATTAAAATAAACAGGAGGACGTAGAATCCGGGAAACTACTCTATAAGATACTAATTATCTTGACCAAAAAAAATGTTTTGTATAGTTTGTTTCAGAAATGTAATTTGTGGCAGGAAAGGTCCTGTCTTGACATTACAAACGGCTACTGGAGGTCACCATGGCAAAGAAAAAAGACAAAAAGAAAGACAAGAAAAAAGAAGAGAAGAAAAAATCATGCAAGTCAAAATCATGTAAGCCTAAAAAAGAGTGCAAATCCAAAGACGTAAAGAAAGATAAGAAAAAAGACAAAAAGAAAGACAAGAAAGACAAGAAAAAAAATAAGAAAAAGAAAAAATAGTTCTTTTCCGGTGCCACCAGTTATGTAAGCTGCGTGGCACTTTATTTCTCCCTGTCAAATGCTGTTCACCTATCCTGTCCTGTCCTGTCCTGTTCTTTGTGAGTGTCAGTATTAAGTATTCTTAAATCATTTTCTGGAGTAGCTGCTTGTTGTTTGCAATACTTTTTCTTCAGATGGGTGAATCTTGACAAGATTTATAAAAAAGGATATCTCTTCGTGGTTCTAAGCACATAGAAAAGCATTCTGCAGATCATTTCGTATGGGCGTTATCGTAGAGAAATTTACAAAAAAAGCTGCTATTAACAAAACTCAGCCAGCAACACTCTGGGCACTCGCCTCCGTGAGAGTGAGGCTGGATTTACCATATGGACGCAGGCCACTATATGTCATTCCCGCGAAGGCGGAAATCCAGTTTTCACAAGGTTGTCGGTAACAAAAAGCATTTTTTGCTGAGTTTCATATAGAGCCACAATAAATATAATGGAGCACTCATGAATCCGGCTGACAGACAGGCTGAAATTGTCAATATTATCAGGCAAAAAAATCGTGTTGAAGTCGGTGAGTTAGCAGATTTTCTTCAAATTTCCAGGGAAACCATACGCCGTGATCTGTCCGAGCTTGTTCGTGCTGGAAAGGTTCAAAAATTCCATGGTGGTGCATCATTACCAATGATGACAGGGGAGGGCCCTTTTCGCGACAGGATGAGTGAGAATGCTCCTGCCAAGGCTTTCATTGCCAATGAAGCTGCTAAGCTCATTGTGCCTGGCGAAACAGTATTGATTGATACCGGTTCAACCACGCTATATTTTGCTGAAAAGCTTGCAGAGATCCCAAATTTGACAATTGTTACCAATTCTGCTGAAATAGCAGGGGTCATAAGCCTTGCCCCTTCACAATCAAAAACATTTTTGCTTGGCGGTGAATTCAGTGGCGATAACCGACAAACTGTTGGCAGCATGGCTATTTCCCAGGTTCGTACTTTTCGAGCGCACCACGCGGTTCTGACCATAGGCGCTCTGGATATTCGAACAGGTATAATGGATTTTTGTATTGAAGAAGCACAGGTGGCAAGGGCCATGATTGAACAGGCAGAGTCGCTCACAGTCCTTGCAGACAGCACAAAATTTGGGCGAATTGCTTCATTTGAGGTCTGTGGTCTGGATCGGGTTACTAATCTAGTGTGTGACCAGCAACCTGCCGGCAAAATTAAATCTGCACTCAAAGAGGCCGGTGTTAAAATTATAATTGCAGGGGAGTAGCTTTACTGGTTTTCCAGGAGTTCATCAAGATGATGGATTTGTGAAAAGTCCTTCCTTGCCGTCATTCCTGTGCTGGCGATAATCCAGAACATGCTGAAATGACAAGATTCCCGCCTGTACGGGAATGACAGAATAGAAAATGAATTATGTTTTTACGAGTATATCAAAGGTAAAATCAGAATGTCAATACTTGCAATTGATCAGGGAACAACGAGTACACGCGCACTTGTAATCGAAAACTCCGGACAATCCAGAATAGTAAAATCCCTTGAACACAATCAATTCTATCCGAGACCAGGTTGGGTTGAACATGATGCTGAACAACTGATCAATAATATCAGAATCTGCATCAACAGCTGTGATGATCTGGAGGCAATTGGCATTGACAATCAAGGCGAGAGTTGTCTTGCCTGGCATGCAGACACAAAAGAGGCGATAACGCCGGTCATCGTCTGGCAGGACAATCGTACACAAGCTTATATTGACATGCTTAAAGCTGAAAACAATCAGGAACTGGTACTGTCCAGGGCAGGCCTGCCACTTGATTCTTATTTTTCTGCAGCAAAATTTTCCTGGATTCTTCAAAATATACCAGACGCTAAAATGCTCCTTCAACGTGGAAAACTGCGATTGGGCACAACCGACGCTTTTTTTCTTGATCGCCTTACTGGAAGATTTGTCACTGACATCAGCACCGCATCACGAACATCTCTGATGAATCTACAAAGCGGCAAATGGGATACAGATCTCTGTGATCTGTTTGGCGTGCCATGTGAAGCTCTACCTGAGATTGTTTCGACATGTGGCTGTTTTGGTGAAATTGCTGTTGGTGGGAAGTCTGTTCCTGTTACCGCAAGTGTTGTTGATCAACAGGCCGCCTTATACGGGCATGGATGCAGGAAAACCGGGGATGCCAAGATTACCTTTGGTACTGGTGCCTTTGTGCTGGTTGTCACAGGTGATAAGCCATACCAGGCTGCTGAACAGGGCTTGTTGCCCACAGTTGCATGGCAGTTAAAAGGTGAAAATCCGGTATATGCACTTGATGGAGGTGTGTTTTCAGCCGGGTCGGCAATTAATTGGGCAAAATCACTGGGATTGTTTTCGGATTATAAACAGATTCAAGAATTTACAAACCATACAAACAGTGCAATTGAAAGGGACCTTGCCTTTGTGCCGGCGTTATCCGGTTTGGGGTGTCCATATTGGGATCGAAAAGCCGGCGGAGTGTGGATTGGCCTGTCATTGGACACACATCCGATGGACTTAATGCAATCAATTCTTGAAGGTATTGCATTTCGGGCTGCAGAGGTTGTCGCAGCAATGAATGAATTTGTATCCATTCAAGGTGAAATATCCATTGATGGCGGATTGTCAGCCAATCATTATTTTTGTCAGTTTCTTGCAGATGTATTGAACCTCCAGGTGGTTGTTCAGGCATCATCAGAACTGACTGCGATTGGTACTGCAAGACTGGCAGCAGGGAATAAAAGCATCAAAATCTCAGATGAAAATTGCATTCAGCGCTATGAACCTGAGAAAGATATGGGACAACATCTGCTAAAATTCAAAGATGCGGTTTCCAGGTCTTCCAACTGGCGTTCCTGATACTGAGTTGAGTGCTGTCTTGTTGTACTTATCACTGCTACATCTTTCCCGTTCCGGGATACCTGTAAAATCATTAAAAATAATCCATAAAAACAGAATGATTTGACCTCTGTTTTGCTAAAACATATAATTGATTATTATTTTTTAAATCATTTTATGGAGAAAATATGATTATTACAAATGTAGAAAATGTACCGGGCAAAAGAATTGTTGAACACTTTGGAATTGTCCAGGGAAGCACAGTCAGGGCAAAAAATATTGGTCGCGATCTGATGGCGAGTTTGAAAAACCTTATTGGCGGAGAATTAAAAGGCTACACAGAACTTCTTAACGAGGCCAGAAGTGAATCCCTTGAGCGAATGCAGGAACAGGCAGAGGGCATGGGGGCGAATGCAGTAATTAATGTCCGTTTTGCCACCTCTTCTGTTGCACAGGGAGCATCAGAACTGTTTGCATACGGAACAGCTGTCAGACTGGAATCGGAGTAGAAAAATGACTGATTTTTTAATCAATAACAGCGATCTGATCATATTCGGAATTCTGATTATGCTTGGCTATGTTACCGGTTCAATTGCTGAAAAGCGTCATTATGCTTCCATCAAAGAACGCGAAGAGGAAATGGTCAAATTGCCGGTGGTGAGCATACGCAATGTGTACCCTGATTCTGACATCCTGGACTCGGGTCTGGTCATGGGAAGTGCCGTGATCTCAATTGACTATTTCAAAAGGTTTCTGGCCATTTTGAGAAATCTGTTTGGTGGAAGAGTGCGATCGTATGAATCACTTGTGGATAGAGCACGCCGTGAAGCCATCTTGAGAATGAAAGAAAAAGCTCGTAGAAACAACGCAGATATCATTATTAATTTCAGGCTGGAAACATCGGCCATCGGTAAATCAGCCAACCGGAAAAGACAAATAGGAAGTGTAGAGGCACTTGCATACGGGACAGCAATCAGTCTCAATAAAACATGAAATTCACTCCAAAACTTGCTGACGGAGATGTCAATATTTCCAAATCCCATCCGCTGAAGGAAGCAGCATGGCTTGTCGGTGGTTTGGTCCTGCTCATGCTCATGCTCTATTTTTCCCTTGGTTTTCTATCAGGCCTGATTGCCATGCGGCTCCCGGTTAAAGCTGAAATATGGATAGGCAGTAAAATCTCTTCAGTTTTTGAGTATGATAGCAATGATTATCTGCAGAATCATCTGGATTTGCTGGTTAAAGCGCTACCTGCTGATTCTTCATTGCATGCCTACAATTTCAAAATATACCTTGATGAATCAGAACAGGTGAATGCTATGGCATTGCCGGGTGGCTCCATAGTTGTCCTTAAAGGTCTCCTGAAGAATATTAAATCTGAAAATGAATTGGACATGGTTCTGGCGCACGAGCTTGGCCATTTTGCCCACCGTGATCATTTACAGGCAATGGGGCGTGGGCTGCTTGTGGTTGCAGCTTCTCTTCTCTTACCCGGCGATCAATCGTCTGACATCGTTCCCTGGATCGCAGGTAAACTTGAGAGAACATATTCGCAAAAGCAGGAAGCAGCTGCAGATTCCTGGGGAATTGACCTGTTAAACAGCCGTTATGGTCATGTGGGTGGTGCCACGGATTTTTTCACACGGCTTGCCGGTAAGGATAAAAGCCATCTTAGCTATTTTTTTGCAACCCATCCTCACCCTGATTATCGGATAGAGAACCTGAATAAATTAATTTTGCAAAATCATTATGTTGTAGGAGAAACAATCCCATTGCCAAATAAAAAGATAATTTTCAAAAAGCCGGATGAAGTGAGGAAACAGTGAACAACAACCAGCCCGCATCACAACATTTAGCTGCCATTGATCTCGGATCAAACAGTGAGAGGCATCAAGATAAATGATGGAATAAATTCTTAAAATGTGCAAGATAAGTGATGGAAAGGTGTGGAGC
>DQTH01000254.1 GCA_015662865.1 Desulfocapsa sulfexigens | reverse complement strand
GGAAGAAACGAGGCATATAGGCCATAATATGCGGGAAGGCCTGCCAGCTGGGCGCATGCCATGGACTGAGGAATCAGTACCAGAGCAACGGTAATCCCGGCAATAAAATCATTTTTCAGACTATTTCCAGAATAATCCTTGAACCAGAAAAGAAAGGGAAATGTGGTTTTTAAAATTGATTTCGTCATGGTTTACCCTAAACTGGATCGCCGTAAATTTCTGCAGATTGTCGCCAACGGCGTTTCGTTAACACCCACTAAGCATAATTCCGACGCCATCAAATTTTATAACACTATCTTAACACTGTCTGAATGGAAAGATCACCTGTAAAATCAATTCTAACTGAATATTTCCATGCATGGTAAAAGCACGGGCATCATCTTGCCGAACTTCTGTCCTATGAGCCGCTGCCAGGGATCTGCTCGTTTATTATGGAATGTATTCACAGTATTTTAAATAATGCATGAAATTTCGAAAAGTGGGTAAGGTTTTTTCTTGATATCCGACTTATTTTCAAGCAAACAGCTGATTTTATCAGGAGTGTTTTATGTGATAATGATAAGCAACTGTACTTTGTAGCGTGATTTCATGGCTCCTATGTGTGCATTTTGGCGATTCTATTGTAAAAAGAGCTTTTTGCCTTATTGTTTATATATAACATTAACACAGGCGCATTTACTGTTTGCCGGTGTTAGTAGACTTTAAGGTTATCAGGTTAGGAGGCAATGATGACAGAAACAGTTGATGTGAGAAATATAGGGTTGCGGGGCGTTATTGTTGCAGACACCAAAGTAAGTTTCATTGACGGCAAGGAAGGCGTTCTTGTTTATCGTGGGTATCGTATTGAGGATCTGGCCCGGCATGCCAGTTTTCCGGAAGTTGCCTATTTGTTACTCCATGGAAATCTGCCCACCATAGACCAGCTGGCAGACTTTAAGAGGCAATTACAGGATGCCAGTGTTATTCCTGCCTATCTTTACGGAGCGTTCAAGAATTATCCGGTGAGCGCGAATCCAATGGATGTGATCCAGTCAGGAGTCCCGCTTCTTGCGATGATCGACCCGGAGCTTGAAGATGATTCAAAAGAAGCTAATCTCAGAAAAGCTGTATGACTTATCGCCAGGCTTCCTATGATAGTTGCGGCCTGGCATCGCATCCGGCAGGGGCTTGAGCCTTTACCTGCAGACTATGTCCTTTCCCATACAGCTAATTTTCTCTGGCAGTTACGCGGAGTAAAACCATCTGAGAAAATGGTCAAGATTCTTGATACCTGCCTTGTTCTTCATGCGGATCATACGTTTAACGCCTCCACTTTTTCATGTCGACAGGTTGTCTCAACCAGAGCACATATGTATGCCGGGGTCACAGCCGGCATTGGAGCTCTTTCCGGAAGCCTTCATGGTGGGGCAAACGCTCAAGTTATGGCAATGCTGACTTCCCTTGAAGGAGAAAAAGATATTGCGGGTTGGGTGAAGAAACAGCTTGAAAGCGGCAAGCGGATCATGGGAATGGGCCATGCTGTTTATAAAACCATGGATCCCAGGGCCAGATTTCTTAAAGAAATGGCTATCACCCTTGGTAAAGAAATGGGCCAGGAGGAACTGGTTGAGCGTTCGCTACAGGTTGAGCAGGCAGCCCTTGCTGAATTTGAAAAACGCGGAAAGACAGAAATAAAACCCAATGTCGATTTTTACAGTGCTGCAATTTACCATCTCCTTGGAATTCCACTGGATTTAATGACACCCATCTTTGCCATTTCCCGGATAGCCGGATGGACTGCCCATATCATTGAAGAAAAAACCGGAGAGGCCCAGGTGAAGCCTGCCCTTTACCGGCCCAAGGCCGAATATATCGGTCAGTATTGCGGATTGCTTGGTTGCACATTTGAGCCACTGAAAGAAAGAACATAAAATCCTTGGATTGATATTTTCCCTGCTTATCCATATCCGGAAAAAGGAGTATGCAATGAAGAAAGATATTAAAAGTTTTGCATCTCTTTATGGCTATATCAAAGACTTGCCGGAAAATGATACATTCCTCAATCACAGAGAGTCTGAAAGCTGGAAAACCTATTCCAAGAAAGAGTTCATAGAGACAGTACGCTATCTCAGTCTGGCATTTGATGCTGAGGGGTGGCGTGGCAGGCAGATTGCCCTGGCGATTCCTTCATCAGCATATTGGCTGCTGATTGATTATGCACTGATGTTGAGCGGTGCGGTGAGCGTACCTCTTTTTACGAATATCTCCAGTAAAAACCTGCGATTCCAGATACAGGACGCAGATCTCCATACTGTTTTTACGCAGACTGAGGAGCAGGAGAAGATCATACTTGATGCTGACAGCAGTATTACCTGCATTAATATCGATTCTTCAGATCCAACACGTCAATCCCTTGAGGCCCTTATCCAAACCGGGAAAGAAATTGACCAACAGTCACCAGACCGCTTTGAAAAACTGATTTCCGGAATTTCATCAGATGATTTAGTCACAATTGTTTATACCTCAGGTACTTCCGGCCTGCCCAAAGGGGTGGAACTCACACATTTCAATCTCATATCCCAAATCCTTGACACCTCGGAAAATTATAAGCTCTATCCTGACAAAGATACGGCCCTGAGCCTGCTGCCTCTGGCACATATTTTTGAGCGTATGGTCATGCATTATTATCTCAGTACCGGGATAAGTGTCTATTTCGCTGATGATGTACGGAACATTGGAAATCTGCTCAACTCCGTACATCCAACAGTCATGACGGTTGTGCCACGACTCCTTGAAAAAGTCTGTTTCAAGATGCACACAAAAGCGATGGCAGGGAGTCTTGTGAAAAAAATCATCGCCATGATAGCCTTTTACAGAACAAATCACAAAGATCCGGAGAACTCGAATAACTGGTTGGATAACCTGCTTGATAAACTTGTTTACTCCAAGTTCAGGAATTCGCTTGGCGGGAATTTACGTATGATGATTTCAGGCGGTGCACCACTAGCTGATGATATCTATCGTTTTTTCCTGAACATCGGTATTCCGTTGTACCAGGGATATGGCCTCACGGAGGCAAGTCCCGTGATCTGTGCCAACGCACCGGGCAAAAACAAAGTTGGCACCTGTGGCAGACGTTTTTCCCACACTGAAACGAAAATTGATAAAGACGGGGAACTCTTTGCCAGAGGGCCCGGTATCATGAGAGGCTATCATAACAATCCGGAGGCAACCAGGGAAGTGATAGATCATGATGGCTGGCTGCGCACCGGTGATCTGGCGACCATGGATGACGAAAAGTACATCACCATCACAGGGAGAAGCAAGGAACTCTCAAAAACATCAACGGGTGAGTATATCTCCATACATTACATTGAACATTTCCTGATGATGAGCGGCTGGTTTGACCATGTCCTTATCATTGGCAATAACAGACCCTTTGTTGTGGTGCTTCTGATGGTGGATAGTGGTGTTGCCCTAGAGTTTGCACAAAAGTACGGCTTAAAAGATAAAGAAGACGTTGTGGAGTCCAGACAATTTCAGAAACAGGTCTGGAGGATCATCTCAAAAATAAACAGAAAACTCAATCACTGGGAAAAAATAAGAGATTTTTATCTTATCCCTGAACCACTCACCGTAGAGAATGGAGATCTGACTCCTTCAATGAAGCTGGCGCGTGATCATGTGCAAAAACGTTTTAAAGAAATAATTGAGAGAATGTATAAAGATCATATATAGTTAAATTAAGGAAAGTAAAATAGTACTTTACTTCTCAGCAAGGAGACCACCATATGGAACGCATAGCAATCATTTCAGGGCTCAGAACGCCCATGGCAAAAGCTGGTGGTAAATTCAAAACCCTTCAGGCCGATACTCTTGGCAGCAAACTCATTAGAGAAGTGATGTTGCGTTCCCCTGTAAAGTTTGGGGAAGTGGATGAAGTTATCATCGGAAATGTTGCACAACCCATTCATGCAGCAAATATAGCACGGGTTATAGCACTTCGGGCCGGGTTCTCCGAGGCTACTCCTGCAATCACTGTACATAGAAACTGTGCTTCGGGCATGGAAGCCATCACTACGGCTGCTGCCAGGATTCATGCCGGGGAGGGCAAGGTTTATCTTTGTGGCGGGGTTGAATCCATGAGCAACATTCCCCTTGTCTATAATCAGAAGATGACAGCCCTCTTTGGACAACTTTCCAAATCAAAAACAGCATTTGACCAGTTTCGCGCACTTTTGGGATTCCGGCCAACCTTTTTAAAACCGGTTGTGGGGCTGATGTCCGGTCTTACTGATCCGGTGAGCGGACTCCTGATGGGCTCAACCGCGGAAGTACTGGCAAGAGATTTTGGTATAAGCCGGGAAGAGCAGGACCGGTTCTCCCTTGAAAGCCATAAAAAGGCCACAGAGGCAAAGAAGAGCGGACGTTTTTCCCAGGAAAGTATGGCTGTTATCTATAATGATTTCAAGGGATCACTTCTTGATTTTGATGATGGTATACGGGAAGGCCAGACCCTTGAGAAACTGGCACACCTGAGACCCTTCTTTGACAAAAGAAACGGAACCGTAACGGCTGGCAATTCCTCTCAGATAACGGATGCGGCAGCAGCGGTTGTTGTCATGGGTGAAGGTGAAGCGAAAAAAAGAGGTCTCACACCTTTAGGATACCTGACAGATTACAGTTATGCGGGGCTTGATCCAAAACGCATGGGACTGGGTCCTGTATTTGCCACCCGTGAGCTGTTTGACCAGACAGGACTCAGCATGCAGGATATCGAGCTGGTGGAGATCAATGAGGCATTCGCGGCCCAGGTGATCGCGTGTTTGAAAGCGTTTGATTCCAGTACATTTGCTGAAACACACTTCGGGGATTCAGAGGCAGTAGGCGCAATCGATCCTGAGATCTTAAACGTGAACGGCGGCGCAATTGCCTTGGGACATCCTGTGGGGATGACCGGTACCCGGCTGATACTTTCGCTTTTACATGAGTTGAGAAATCGGCACCTGCAAAGAGGGCTGGCAACACTCTGCATCGGTGGCGGTCAGGGAGCGGCACTTCTTCTGGAGGTGGAATAATGGAAACAAATACAAAAAACTTTGAATTTATAAAAGATGAGCGTGGTATCGGAACATTGATTTTTGATACTCCTGGAAATAGTGCCAATGTTTTTACCATTAAAGCCCTTAAAGAGCTTGAAACGCATCTGGACACGCTTGCAACGGACAGCAGTTTAAAGGCGCTTTTCATTGAGAGTGCCAAGAAGGATATTTTTATAGCAGGTGCTGATATCAACGAGATAAAAGCAGCCAATGATGAAAGAAGTATCACCTCTCTTGTGCAAAACGGCCAGGATATCTTCACCAAACTTGAAAACCTTCCATTCCCGACCATCGCTGTCATTGACGGAGCGTATCTGGGCGGTGGCCTGGAAATGAGCCTTAGTTGCACATACCGGATTGCCACCAGTCACCCCCACACCCGTATCGGACTGCCCGAAGTTAATCTTGGCATTTTACCCGGATTTGGCGGAACTCAGAGGCTTTATCCCCTGGTGGGATACGGAAAAGCCATGGAACTCATCGTTGGTTCAAAACTCCTTAAAGGTGAAAAAGCACTGAAACTTGGTGTGGTTGATGCCTGTATCCCCCAAGGTTACCTTGGATTCAAGAAAGAAGAACTGATTCGTGATATTCTGACTGGCGGGTGCGAAAAATTATCACAACTGCAGAAGAATAGGAAAGGGATAGCATGGTATGAGAAAAATGCGCTTGTGAGAAAAGTGATCGGCATGATTGCCCGGAAAGCCGTGATGAAAAAGACACATGGCCATTATCCCGCTCCCCTTGCCGTCATCAAGGTCATGGAAAAAACATTTGGTAAGCCGCTCCAGGAAGGTCTTGTTATTGAGCGGGAGGCTGTCACAAAGCTTGCCGTGACACCGATCTCAAAAAATCTCATCGATCTTTTTTTTATCTCGGAAAAACTGAAGAAAGAGTCGTTCAGCAAGGCCAGCCCCCGGGAGGTACGTCACAGCGCAATCGTAGGCACAGGCGCCATGGGCAGCGGAATTGCCTGGGCTCTTAATAATCAGGACATAAATGTACGCCTCAAAGACATAAACACTGAGAGCGTTGGAAGGGCAATAGGCACAATACGTAAGATCTATGAAGGCATTAAAAAACGCGGTCGCCTGACAGAACGGGAAATCGCTTTGAAGATGGATAAGATAACTTTTACAACGGAATATACAGGCTTTGAAAATACAGACTTTTTGCTTGAAGCGGTAAGTGAAGATATTGGCCTGAAACAGAAGGTGTTCAAGGAGTTTGAAGCTGTTTTAAAACCCGATGCTGTCATTGCATCAAACACATCCTCCATATCAATCAGCGATCTGGCTGAAAAACTGGAATATCCCAATCGTTTCATCGGTATGCACTTTTTCAATCCTGTTAATCGCATGCCCCTTGTTGAGATCATTACAGGAGAAAAAACCGATGATGAGACCATCTCAACTGTGGTGAAACTCACTAAGAAAATGGGAAAAACTCCCATTAAAGTTAAAGAATCTGCAGGGTTCCTGGTCAATCGTATCCTTCTCCCATACCTCAAAGAGGCGGCAACCATGTTTGAAGAGGGAGAGGACATTCAAAAAATAGATAAAATTCTCCTGTCCTTTGGTATGCCCATGGGGCCATTGACGCTGGTGGATAAGGTGGGTGTGGATATTGGCGAGAAAGTCGCCACGATTTTACACCAGGCATATGGGGACCGAATGGCCATAAGTGATGTCCTGACCGGGATGGTCAGGAATGGCTGGCTGGGCAAGAAAAGCGGTCTTGGTTTTTATGACTATAAAAGTAAACGATTTGGAATCAATAAGGATATTTTGTCATTGCGGAGCAGTCGTGCACAAGAAAAACTTGATGATCAGACCATAGAGGATCGGGCAATTTTAATCATGATCAATGAAGCTGCCAGATGTCTGGAAGAAGGTGTTGTTGATAACGCCGGATACCTTGATATGGCAATGGTCATGGGAACAGGTTTTCCACCGTTTCGCGGCGGTTTGATGCGCTATGCGGATGAAATCGGTATTCACCGGATTATCACAAGACTTGGTCAGTTGCAAAAAGAGTATGGAGACCGTTTTGAGCCGTGTGAGCTTTTTGCAGCCATGGCTAATAAGAAGGAAAAGTTTTATTCCAATGATGGATTCGTTAACAACTCTTCATCTTCTTCGTTGCTGCAAAAATCACATCATTCCAACGCACCTTAATATGCTGAAATGATGCGATTTTCACGCGCCTCGAATATGAAGGTTTTTTAACAAGTCCATGTCGGATTACGACTGTTTACGAGTTTATTATTCCAATGGAGGTAGATTATGAGTGGACTCCAGACATTGAGAGTTAAATTGTTTACCAGACCTCTATTTAATTATCTGAACACTAAAGGGCTTCTGCCGTCCATTTCAGAAACTGAGAAGACAGCTCTGCGTGCAGGCGGAGTGTGGATGGAAGGTGATCTTTTTAGTGGCCATCCGGATTTTGAGAAGATTTTTGCATCTCCATACCCGAAACTGAGTGATGAAGAACAGAAGTTTCTAGATAACGAAGTGGAAGAACTGTGCGAGATGACCGATGACTGGGAGGTTTTCCAGAAAAGAGATCTGCCGGAGGAAGTCTGGAACTATATAAAAGAGAAAAAATTTCTGGGGATGATCATCCCCAAGGAACATGGCGGGCTGGGATTTTCTGCCTATGGACACAGTTGTGTAATAGAAAAGCTGGCAACACGTTCACAGGTGCTTGCCATCACAGTGATGGTACCAAATTCACTTGGACCTGCGGAACTGCTGCTCCACTATGGCCTCAAAGAGCAGAAAGAGCATTATCTTCCCCGTCTGGCCAACGGTCGTGAAATCCCATGTTTTGCACTCACAGAACCAGAGGCCGGGAGTGATGCGGGTTCCATGCAATCAAGCGGTACTATTTTCAAAGACTCCACAGGCGAACTTAAAATAAGACTGCAGTTTGAAAAACGTTACATAACGCTCAGTGCCATAGCCACAGTTATCGGGCTGGCCTTTGTCTTAAAAGATCCTGAGAACCATCTTGGCATGGGTGAGGATCTGGGCATCACCTGCGCACTTTCGGAAAATCATCATCGATGCCATGGATATCCAGGGTGGCGCAGCGATCAGCCTTGGTCCTAAAAATCTCCTTGCCCATGCCTATTTCGGTTCACCTGTGGCCATTACAGTTGAAGGGGCAAATATCATGACACGCACCCTGATCCAGTTCGGACAGGGAGTAATTCGCTGTCATCCTTACGTGTATGGGCAGATAGAAGCCCTTGAAAAAGGAGATGTGGAGACCTTTGATACCCTGTTTTTTTCACACATAAAACATGTGATAGTAAACGGATTCAGATCGTTGTTGCTTGGGCTCAGCAGAGGGCATCTGCATCGTACAAAGCAAGGTCTTGTTGCAGGTCGTTATGAGCAGAAGCTTTCCTGGGTGTCCGCTAAATTTGCTTTTTTAAGTGATGTGGCACTAGTCATAATGGGAGCCGGTTTGAAGCGCAAAGAGTCACTTTCAGGCCGTTTTGCTGATATTCTCGCCCAGATGTATATGCTGACAGCAAGCCTCAAACGGTTCAGGGAAGAAGGTGAGAGAAAAGAAGACGAAGTGCTGCTGAAAGTTGCCATGGAAAATGGTTTTAACAAGATTGATGATGCCTTTGCTGGAATATACAGTAACCTGTCAAAAGGGGTTTTAGGTGTGATTTTTAAATTCACTGGATTTTATTCCAGGATCAACTCCTTCGGCACTGTTGTAAAAGATACTGATCTTCATAAAATTGCAGCACTCTTAAGTACAAATGCTGATGTAAGATCCCGTCTTTGCAGTAATATATATAAGGGCGGAAGGGTCGGCGAACTGCTTCGGGCCAGCCAGGCAATGCAGGATGCCAGGGAGGCCATTTCAAAATTGAAGAGCCAGGGTGAACAGGCATTGGATGACAATGAAAAAAGCTTGATAAAACGGGCAAAAAAATTACAGAGTGAAATCATTGCAGTGGATTCATACAGCCATGGGGAATATTTTCGATGCTAAAACTGGTTCTCTGGATCTCTTCAGTATTTCTTTTTATCATCAAGAAGCTGAGCGGTGCTCATTTTACCACAAGCGGAGAGGCCCTGCCTGATGGTCCAGTGCTTTTTCTGGCCAATCATTTTACCCGTTTTGAAACCTTTGTGGTTCCGTATCTGCTTTTTAACAAACGTAAGCGTATAGCCCGTTCTCTTGCAGACGACGCTATTTTTGTCGGATGGCTGGGCGGGTACATGCGCCTGGCCGGTTCCATTTCCACCAAGAACAAGGCAAGGGATTGTATTATTGCCGACGATTTCCTTTCAGGGAAAGCCGACTGGATCATCTATCCGGAAGGCCACATGGTAAAAAACAAACAGATCACTTTTAATAACGACCAATTTTGCATAAAAACAGAAATGCGTCAGGGGCCGGTCCACACAGGTGCTGCTGTACTGGCACTGAAAGCAGAGTTGATGAGACAGAAGGTCAAAGAGACCATTGATGATAAAAAGAAGATCAAACGACTCTGTTCCATCCATGGTTTAGAAATAGACAGAAAAAAGATTAACCAGGATGTAACCCTTAACATTGTACCGCTCTCTATCACCTATTATCCAATCCGACCGGGGAAAAACAGGCTTCTGTTATGGCTGGATAAGCGATTAAATCTTCGTGGCAGCAGATTCATTGAAGAGCTGGAGATTGAATTCAATCTGCTGATGGATGCCAATATGCATCTTCACTTTGGCAAAGCCATTTCTGCGAAAAAGTATATTCAGGATTACACAGATGAGTTTGATGGTTCACTGGACGATGATGATTTTGTCGGTCGACTCTTCGATAGCCAGAGAAAAGTGGTGATAAGTGATGCCATGAAAAAAGTGTATGGCAATATGCAGGTGCATTTTGACCATATTTTTATCCTTAGCCTTGTGACCATGCCAACCTTGAAAGTTTGTTCGAGCTATCTCAAAACACTCATCTATAAAAATGCCAGAGAGCTTGGGAAGATTGAAGGACTAAATATTCATTCTGAACTGAAGACTGATCTGTTTAAACTGATTCTCGACAGTCACTACGAACCTTTTGCCTCGGCAATCAAACTGGCTGTTCTGCAGAAAATTCTTTTTCAGGATAGTGAAGGAGAATACCTTTTTGATAAGAACCTTCTTAAGCGGGACTATAATTTTAATATTATCAGGGTGAAAAACACTCTGCAGGTCATACTCAATGAGATTAAATGGCAGAAGAATATTGTTGAGCTGGCAAACCGCAATGCCACCTTTACTGAACATGAACTGTGCATTGATAATTTTGAACATCTCCGGAAGCAGGACTGGGGTTATTATGAAAAAGAGTATCTCACCTATCATGATGAGCTACCTTCCAGGGAAAATGTCGGAGCACCAACAGTCTGGTTTGATGATAAAAAACAGTGTGGGACTCGTTTTTTCACATGGTTATATGGCAGCTCCTGCAGAGGCCAGAAAACTTGCAGAATACTTGTTTGAACGAGGTATCAATGTCTATCTGCCAAGGTTGAGAGGGCACGGAACTGATCCTGAAGCATTGAAACATGTGAGTGCTGATGACTGGGAGCTTGATTTTGAACGGGCCTTTACCATGATGAGGCAGGTTTGCGATAAGGTTTTCATCGGCGGGTTTTCAACCGGTGGACTTCTGGCCCTGATTCATGCTGCCCAGTATGAGGTGGATGGTGTTATTGCGATAAATTCAGCACTGAGGCTTAATAATCTGCAGGTGAGCTATATTGTTCCCACTCTGAACGCTTTTAACGAGATGATTTCCCATTTGCATGCAAAGGGAATTAAAGAGTGGGTTGAAAATGAGACGGAAAATCCTGACATTAACTATACCAGGCACCCACTGGCTTCCATTGCCCAGATGGAGAAAGTCATGACAAGGGTGGATAAAACACTTGAAAAAATAACTGACCCCATACTGGTTTTACAGGGAGACCATGATCCTGTTGTGAATCCCAAAAGTGCACAGCTTATTTATAATGGTGTGGGTGCTCCGATGAAAAAGCTGATCCTGGTACCAAGGGACAGACATATCATCATAACCGGCAAGGGGCACGAAGAGGTGTTTCAAAGTGTCCATCGATTCATTAAGGATGTGCTGGGGAAAGATAGCTGACCGGACTGCCAGACTGAAGGAAAAAAGGGAGATTAAAGTCGTTTGCGACTCGAATCTCCCTTTTTCTTTTCGAAGTGCAGGATTTAGGTATTAATTAATCGGCTTCCCAGAAATCTTCTTTCTCAGCACCGCATTTAGGACAAACCCAGTCTTCCGGTACTTTTTCCCATGGGGTTCCCGGATCAACACCGTTTTCATAGTCACCTTCCTCGGGGTCATAGATATAGCCACAAGGGCATTCCCATTTCTGCATGTCTGTTCTCCTTTGTCTATGTAATTTACGGATTACATCTGAATGACTTTTTTTTATGTCTACCATAAATGGAACTTTTGTGGAAGAAAATAGAGTTAAGTTTTTTTCAGGGAGAGTAAAAGCGGAGAGTTGCCGGGATAATTGTGGTAGCTGGGCGTGTCAGCTACTGGAAATAGAAGAGAGTTTTTGATGTAATTCTTTAAAGTCAAAAGGCTTGTTGATTGATGCAATAAAACCGTGTTTCTGGTAGTTCACCATTACTGGGTCATTGGGATTGCCGCTGGAGACGATCACGTAGGCATCCTTATCAAGTTGTAATAAGATTTTCACGGTGTCAGCTCCACCCATACCTTTGGGAATTGTCAAATCCATGACCACAGCATCAAATCGTTTTTCAGTGTCGAGGTTGGCGCGATACAGCTTTATCGTTTCCTCACCATCTGCTGCCACTTCAACGTCATAGCCAAGGAGAGTCAGCATCTGCTGGAGAAGATTTCTGATATCTTCATCGTCATCCATGACAAGAACTTTTCCTTTTCCTTTTGAAAAAGAAGGTTTTGCAGTACGACTTTTATTTTGAGCCGTATTGAGTTCTGATCCGGGTGAAGCAACAAGATAGAGGGTAAATGTTGTTCTGGAATATTCCTCGGAGGCAACGGAAATGGCCCCCTTGTGACGTTTTATGATGGAATGAACCGTCGTCAGTCCCAGTCCGCGTCCTTTGTTACTGTCACGGGTCCGGGTGCTAAAGTAGGGGTCATATATTTTGTCTATTATGGCAGAAGATATCCCATGACCTGTATCTGTAATTGTGATTTTGACGTAATACTTCGCTTTTAGTTCTGCAAGCTCATCATTATTCTGGATATTTGTGCATCTGATACCAATGTTTCCGCCATCGGGCATAGCTTCGATACTGTTTTGAAGAAGAAGTTCCAGTGCTTTAGCTATTTGCAGCCTGTCTATATCCGCCTGCCAGAGGTCCTTGTCAAATTGATGGTGAATGTTGATGGAATGATCTACAACAAGAGATTCCACAGTATCTTTGATGAGTGTATCCAGACGGGCTCTGTGACAATCGGGGATGCTTTCCTGGGAAAATGCCTGAAGCTTCTTTGTTAAATTTTTTGCCCGTAATGAGGCTTCTTTTGCAGGAATTAAAAATGAATAAACTAAACTGTCAGGGGCAACACTTGCCATGCTTAGGCTGATATTGCCGAGAATTGCAGTGACTATGTTGTTGAAATCATGGGCAAGGCCGCTTGTCAGGATCTCTATGGATTCAAGCTTCTGACTCTTCAGCAGTTGTTCTTCCATTCTTTTTCGCTGGCTTATGTCGTCGACAATCCAGACAACACCATTGTTTAGATCAGGTGGATACTTCTGGTCAATGGCCTTCCCTGATAAAGAACACCATAAAGCCTCGCCATCTTTTTTACGCAACTGGTATTCTATTTGAATCTGTTCACCGGAAATAAGAGATTCATGATAGTTCTTTCCAACCTCAAGGTACCGCTCTTCAGTTAGATGAAACTTTCTCATACTGTGTCTCTGCATTTCTTCAGGAGAACTGTAACCCATAAAATCTGCAAATCTCTGGTTGCAGCGGGTCAGGATTCGATCTCCTTTTAACAGCATGATGCCAACCATGGAATTTGCAAAAATAGTTTCTATTTCATTGGTACGCTGTTTGAGGTTTTGTTCTGAAATATTCAGAGATTGAATATGTGCAGCGTTTTTAATGGCAGTGGCTGACAGATTACCAAATATTTCTGCAAGGGATTTTTCTTCTTTTGAAAAACAAACTTTAGAAATTGTGTGGCCGACGATGACGCCAAAAAGCTTCTGGTTATGCATCATGGGTACTGCTATTGCCGATCTGATATTGTTGGTTCTTTAAACGAATCTGTGGGTAAAAAGGAGTAAATAGCATGGATGAAATTGAATTAAAGGTCAAGCCCTTCGG
>DQTH01000190.1 GCA_015662865.1 Desulfocapsa sulfexigens | reverse complement strand
CTCGGTATCTCGGTGCCATAATTATTCCCATGGTTTTGGAACAATTATAACACGCCCCGCCATTAATGCGAAGTATTATGTTTTACATTGTACTAGTCTCTTCCGGCAGTACCGGTTTTGCGGGAGTTGGCTCCGCTCGAATGTGTTTTCAGGCCACGGAGCTGTCTGTCATGAAGATTGCTGAGAAAGAGTAGCGCAGTTATAGCACCCAAAAGTGCAAAAGCCATATCTGACTGCGTATCCCACACGTAACCTTGCGTTCCCAGGAATGCCTCGGTTGAATAACCTGCCAGTATTGACACAACCCACTCTACCAGTTCGTAAAAGGCGCTGAAAGCAAGGCAGAAACATACAATGAAGAAATTTCTCCATTTTGGAAAAGTTATAATTTTCTTCTGTATAATGATTTCCCTGGCTATCATTGCCGGGACAAAACCCTGCACAAAATGGCCGACTTTATCGTAGTTGTTTCTCTGCCAGTTGAAAATTTCTTTTAGATAATCAAATAAAGGCACTTCTGCATAGGTGTAATGTCCACCCACAAAGAGAATTATACAATGAAGAAGGATTAAAGTGTAGACAAGTCTTGTCAGACGAAAGGAATTGTAGGTCGCTGCCAACAGAATGAATCCAATAATGGCTGGAATTACTTCAAGAATCCAGGTGAAGTATTCTTTTGGGCCAATGGCAGACCAGACAAAAACAGTAAGATAAATAGTTAGCCAAATGTTCCTCATAAGAAAAACGGGAAATCCCGGGGGTCAGTTTTTTTTCCACCAGATCAATGCCCAGCGTGAAGGGGATGAACGGGTGACTATGATTTCTCCATTTGTTCCTGTGGTGCTGTTATCCAGGATGTATTTTTCAAGTTTTCGTTCTTCCGCGGCGGTGAGGTCTTTAAACATCCAGCTGTAAGACTCAAGGGCAGCAGTCATGGAAGAAAAAGAAGCTGTTTTTTTCAGGTTTATGATATTTACACAGGGGTGGATATTCATGGAGTACAGGGTGTTTATTGTGTAGATATAGTCTGGTCCTGACCGGAAAGGTCTGTTTAATGCTTTGAATGCACCATTGTCAAATGGTGTCGGGTTGATTCGGTCAACGATAAACACATATTTATTGGCATATTCATCGAGTTTTCTGAGAGCTGCCTGGAGGTTGGCTACACTGAGAGAGCGTGAAGCGATGCAGATATCATGTTTGCTGATGTTGAGACGTTTCCAGTCATCTTCCCAGGAGCCGAGAACCGTTGTGATATTGTTGCTGCCCTGCTTTTTTGCCTGAGAAGCTAAAAGATCAAGCATGCCTTTTGAATAATCAATGGCGGTTACTGACCGAACTTTGGGGGCAAGGGGCAGGGTAAGAGTTCCGGGTCCGGAGCCTGCATCGAGCACAGTGGTTTTTTTATCAAACGGGATGTGCCGGAGGACGAGCTCCACAAAAGGCGAATCGCTGTTTCTTTTTGCAAAGGATGGTGCTTTTTTGTCCCAGTCAGCAGGTCCTTTGGCTGTCCATGATTTTTTTTCTCTGGCATTTTGCCAGAGTATAGACCAGTCAAGATCCTCATATGAGATTTTTGAATCCATTTTTTCAGCTTTCTATCCTTGCTTTTATTTAAGTTCCTGAATCTGTGACGGATGGGTGATGTGGCCCGGTCACGGATTCTGGAAGTTTGCAGGCTCTGAAACAGTAGCACAGTGAAATTGCTTGTGCAAGGCATAGCGAAAATGTTTGACACATTCTGGACAATGTGGTTAATATTGTCTCTTTGTTGATTTTACGCCCTGTGAATAGTTGAGATTCAGTGGACAAGGTTGTGCAGGGAAAAAATATCCGGGAATAGCAGTGAATCTCTGCGATTTTTTAAGACCCGGTTTCTGGAGTTATAAAACCGCAGAATGCGGATAAGGAGTTAGTGATGAGCAAACGTACTTTCCAACCAAGCAATATCAAACGCAAACGTACCCATGGATTCCGTTCCAGGATGTCTACCCGTGCCGGCCGTGCAATTCTGAATGCCCGTCGCGCAAAAGGACGCAAGCGTCTCTCCGCTTAATTAGCATTGCCTCAGTATAAACTCCCGAAAACAGCCCTGCTTAGGAAGGGACGGGAGTTTGACAAGGTATACAGGCAGGGGACACGCTGGCGTGGTAAAGGTTTTTCCCTGATTTTTTGTCCTAACGAGCTTGGATTTAATCGAATTGGAATCAGTGTTCATCGAAAGCTAAAAGGGGCTGTCAAACGAAATAGAATAAAACGGATAATCCGTGAATCTTTTCGTTTGCAGCGATCATTATATCCCGAATGTGCTGACATTGTTTTTGCTGTACGTCCCGATTTTTCTCTGAAATCTCCTGCTGATATTTCATCCTCTGTGGCGAAGCTGAATAGTCGCCTCTGAAACCTGAACCCCGGTTTTTTACCGGAATGGATGGTTGCTGTGCAACAGGATCAATCAGATTCTCTCCTTTTTTCTTTCATCGGAAAGCTGGGTTTGTTTATACAGAAGATCTGTCTGGGCATGATCAGAGGCTATCGCTATATCATTTCACCACTTCTTCCCCAAAGCTGTCGTTTTACCCCAACCTGTTCCCGTTATGCCATGCAGGCCATTAAAGAGCATGGCACATTACGGGGAGGATTTCTCTCTTTTGGTCGAATCATGCGCTGTCATCCTTTTTGTCATGGAGGGTATGATCCCGTTCCTCCTGTTGTCTGCTGCAGAAAAACATCGAAAACAATAAGTGGTGAAGTAAAAGACAGCACAGATAAAACGTGTGGTATTTAAACGCTGAATTGGAAGCGTTAATTTTTAATAACATGGTAAAAGCATGGATATTTATAGAACTTTTTTAGCAATCATTATCTCCTTTGTCATTCTTATTGGCTACCAGTATTTTTTTGTGGGATTTGGCCCCACCCAGACAGACGTTCCGACGGAAAATGTCGAGGCTCAAATACAAACCGCAGAGCCTGTAACAGCCGTGAAAGAGAAACCTGTGGTTGCCACGGAAACAGCTCAGTCTTCCCAGTCAGCAGTTGCTGTGACCATGGAGCATCCTGATAGAGATGCCAGGACAGTGAGTGTTGATACTGATCTTTTCATTGCTTCTCTCAGCGAGAATGGTGGTGCCATAGAAAGCTTTATTTTGAAGGATTACAGAGAAACGGCGGATAGTGATTCTCCAGGAATGCAACTTGTCAAGGTGGATGGGAAACAGGGCTTTCCAATGCAATTTTCCTGGGGAAGTGTTGCTCCTGCCAACGTTTTTTATGAGGCCGGGGACACGGAGGTAAAGTTTCAGGGAAATACAGGTAACCTTGTAATGGCAGGCCGCGGTAACGGTCTAGAAATTGAGAAGAACTATACTTTTTTCAAAGACAGCTACCTGATGGAGCTGAATGTCAGGGTCAAAAATATTTCTACTGGCGTTCTCCAGGGTGCGGCTGCATTGCATCAGTCCAACAGGCCGTTCAGGAAACCAACAGCCGGTAACCGGTTTGTCTTCAGTGGGCCCGCTTATTATATGAATGAAAGCCTCGTGGAAATGGATTCCGATGATTACAAAGCAGGACCCGCAACTGTCAATGGTCAAATGGACTGGGTCGGATATGAAGGAACGTACTTTATCTGTGCTATTCTTCCGCAAAAGGAGAGTGCACAATCCATGACCGTGGCATCATTTGGTGAAGACGGAATCAGGATGCAGACAAACAGTGAGCTTGATACGCTGCAGCCTGGAGAAGAGAAGATATATACCTACAAGTTGTTTTTTGGTCCGAAAAAGCTTGATATTCTTAAATCAGTGGGATCAAACCTGAATAAGGCTGTGAATTTCGGCTGGTTTGATGTGATCGCTCAGCCCACCCTCTATCTGCTCAACTTCTTTCACGGGATTTTTAAGAATTACGGAATAGCTATTATTCTGGTTACCGTTATCTTTAAAGCAGTTTTCTGGCCCATTACCCAAAAGGGTTTGAAGTCGATGAAAAACATGCAGAAACTGCAGCCGAAAATGGCAAAGCTGAAAGAAAAATATAAGGGTGACCCTGCAAAGATGAATCAGGAAGTAATGAACCTGTATAAAACCTATAAGGTAAATCCTCTGGGTGGATGCCTGCCCATGGTGCTGCAGATTCCGGTTTTCTTTGCCCTTTATAAGGTTCTACTCATGTGTATTGAGCTTCGCCATGCACCTTTTATGCTTTGGATTACTGATCTTTCAGCTCCGGATCGTCTGCCCATTGGTGTGGATATTCCGTATGTTGGCGGTATTCCGGTGTTGACTCTTCTGATGGGGGCTTCCATGTTCCTGCAGCAGAAAATGACCCCAACCACAGCAGATCCAACCCAGGCAAAGATTATGATGTTCCTGCCGGTTCTGTTCACGTTCATGTTTGTCAATTTTGCATCCGGTCTGGTTCTTTACTGGTTTGTCAATAATCTGCTCGCAATTTTCCAGCAGCAGATGATCAATCGTCAGAAGAAAGTCTGATCTGATTTCTAATCAAACCTGGAGAGCCTGAAACACCTACGTTGAAGGTTCTTCACAATATTTGATGAATGTCGCAAGGATGGAATAAAATGTCTCCAGAAAATAGAGATTTTTACGCTAAAGAAGTAACGGATGCTATTAAAAAGGCTTGTGATACTCTGCAGGTACCTCAGGAAGAATTGGCCATTGAGGTTGTCGAAACCGGTTCCATGGGGATTTTTGGACTGATTCGCAAGAAAGCCCATATCAGAGCAGTTGTCAAAGGTTTGGATCTTGGCAATGGTGGAGAAGCAGAGAAAGAAAAGCAATCTCCTCCTAAGTCATCCCCAGTTGAGGCGAAAACCGCAGATGTCGAGAAAGAAAAAGCTGCCCCATCCGTTAAAAAAACTAATAAGAAATCAGAAAGCGCAGATGTAAAAAAACAGAAGAGTACACCGGCAAAAGCTCCGGTTGCAATTTCTGCCGAGAGTGTAGAGATCGTCCGTCAACAGCTTGATGACCTTCTAGGTCATATGGGCTTTCCTTCTGAAGTGACAGCCAGCCTTGATGGTGGAACGGTTCGCTGTAAAGTTGGAGAGGAGCATGAGGATGCACTCACAGGACAGGAAGGCAAGATTATTGATTCTCTCCAGTATGTTTTGAGAAAACTGGTGGCTAGAAAAGTAGAAGAGAAAGTACGCTTATCCATTGATATTGGACAGTACCGTGAGAGGCGTAAACTTGAACTTGCCCAAAGGGCAAAAGATCTGGCAGCTCTTGTTAAGGAAGATGGAAAAACACAGGCCATTCCGCCATTAAATCCATCGGAGAGAAGAGTTGTCCATGTTGCTCTCCAGGATGACAAAGATATTCGTTCCCGTAGTGTGGGTGACGGTCTCTTCAAAAAAATACTCATCTATAAACCCGGTAAAGGGAAAAAGCCTGGCGGAAACAAACGCGGCAACAAAGGGCGGCGTGGAAAGCCTGCAAAAAAAACACAGGAAACCAGTGAATCCTGACACCATTGCCGCCATCTCCACTCCACCGGGAGCTGGCGGAATAGGCATTATCCGCATGAGCGGTCCACAAGCTCTTGCTCACCTGCAGACTGTATTTCGACCCCTTGATAAAAACTGTTCCTTTGACAGTCATCATTTTTACTACGGACGTGTCGTCCATCCTGAAAAAAATCAAATTCTTGATGAAGTATTGGCTGTGTTCATGGCAGCCCCTAAAACATATACCCGGGAAGATGTCGTGGAAATCCATTGCCACGGCAATTTTCTTGTGTTGCAGTCCATTCTTGAGCTGCTGCTTTCCCTTGGTGTACGCCTTGCCGATCCCGGTGAATTTACAAAACTTGCCTATTTAAACGGCAGGATAGATCTCACCCAGGCTGAGGCTGTCATAGATATTCTTTCCGCCAGAACCCGTAAAGGGATGGACATGGCTCTTGATCAGCTTGGTGGGGGGCTTTATAGCCGGGTTGATAAGATTCGTACAGCGCTTGTACAGATGCGGGCAGTGGTTGAGGTAGCCATTGATTTTCCGGATGAAGATATTGAAATTATAGACTACGAATCCCTTGCTGAGCAGGTGAACAGCGATGTTCTTGCGCCTCTTGAGAAATTATTACGTCAGGCTGAAGAAGGTAAAATTTTTCGTGATGGCATAAGTGTGGTCATTGTCGGACTGCCAAATGTCGGGAAATCCAGTCTGCTCAATACGCTTCTTCAGGAAGAACGAGCCCTGGTAACAGCCATTCCGGGTACAACCCGTGATACCATTGAAGAATATCTCGATATTAAAGGAATTCCTGTGCGTATTGTTGATACCGCCGGTATTCGAAAGGGTGGCGATGAAGTTGAAGAACTCGGAATAGAGCGTGCCAGAAAACAGATAGATCAGGCTGATCTTGTCTTGTTTATGCTGGACGCAGCAAGGGGAGTTCAGGAAGAGGATCGACAGCTTTTTATCACTGTAAAGGATAAGCCGCTGCTATTGCTTGCCAACAAGTGTGATCTGAAAAAAGACAGGGCTCTACCTGATAGTTTTGTCCTGGCTGGCAAAGATCTTCCCATCATCCATATTTCCGCCAAACATCAGCAGGGCATTGAAACACTGAAAGAGAGTATTTTTAAGAGTGTTGTGGGAGGTCGGGAGCAATGGCAGGAGGAAGGCTGTGCTCCCAATGTTCGTCATAAGGCAGCCCTTGTTCAGGCAAGAGATGCTGCCATCAGGCTTAGGCAGGGATTGGAGATAAAGGCCACTAGTGACCTGCTGGCCATTGACCTTCAGGATTGTCTGGGAGAGCTGGATGCGATTGTCGGCATCACAACCACTGAAGATGTCCTGGATGTCATTTTTGAGCAGTTTTGTCTTGGAAAGTGAATGGTGGTCAGCCGCAGACATAACGGTTTATTCAATCGATCCTGAAAGATAGAATTGATCATTGAATATTCAATCAATACGGACAAACAGGATAACCCGGCTTTTGGCACAGGCAAGGAAAGATTTTATGAATAGTTATCCTTGAGAGTGTTTGTGAGGGTTGAAAAGTATATGTCTATTGTTCAATGAGGTTCAAAACTTCCCGCACTAAACGGTCTGCCCCCTCAGCAATCTGGTCAACACGTGAATCAAGCATATAGCAGGGTGTTGTAACTATTTTGTTTGCTTTATCCACAGCGATTTCGCCCTGCATGGTGGCGGTGTGAGATGCGTTCATGGCCTCGATATTGGCGATGGTTGCAGGGTCCTGACCAATGGTTACCAGTACCTGATCCAGGATTTTTGCAAGGATAACCGGAGCAATACAGAGGGCGCCAATGGGTTTTTTTTGTTCACTCATGGCAAGGATAGCTTTTCGGAGATCGTTGTTAACAGTGCAGGAAGCCCCTTCAAATGCATAGGTGGAAAGGTTTTTGGCTGCCCCTAGTCCTCCTGGGATCACCAGCGCATCATGAAGGTCAGCCTGGAAACCTGCAAGGTCTTTTATCTGCCCCCTTGCAATGCGTGCTGATTCAATGAGTACGTTTCGCTGCCCGTTCATTTCTTTGCCGGTGATATGGTTTAGCACGTGATGTTGAGCAATGTCAGGTGCATAGCATTGGTATTCTGCACCGTTTTTGTGGATAGCCAGGAGTGTAAGCGTTGCTTCGTGAATCTCAGTACCATCCTGGTGTCCACAACCTGAGAGGATAACAGCAATTGATTTTTTGCTCATGACCTAGCTCCTTAAATGTTGAGATGATAGATGGCGGGCAGGTTTCTGTATTGCTGGTCAAAATCCAGTCCATAGCCAATGAGAAATCCACTGGAAATGGCAAAACCGGAATAATCAATTTTTATTTTGTGCTCCCGTCTTTCTGCCTTGTCAATGAGTGAGCAGATTTTCACCGATGCTGCACCCTGATCGTTGAAATGGGCAGCCAGCCATTGCATGGTAAGCCCCGTGTCAATGATATCTTCCACAAGAAGAACATGGCAGTTTTCTATCATCTGATTAGGGCTGGAAACAAGAGTAATTTTTCCGGATGACGATGAACTGTCTCCATACGATGATACTTGAATAAAATCTGTGGCCAGCGGTATGGTAATTTCTCTCACCAGATCAGCCATGAAAACAAAGGCTCCCTTGAGAACGCCGATAACCACAAGCTCTTTGTCTGTGTAGTCTTTGCTGATTTCCCGGCCAAGTTCCTGGACGCGATCCCGGATAGTCTGACTGTCCAGTACGATTTCTTTATTTGTTGATTGCATGGCTGTAAAAAAAAATTATGATGATCTAAAGGGTTCAATTTACCACTGGTTATTCTGTAACTTTGGATCAAAGTCAAGGGAAAAGACCGGAAGATTGATTCTCATTTTTTATATGTTGTCTCCGGACCGTCTATCTATTGCCCGTCCAAAATGGCTTTTTTCTCCAAACTCTTCGTTGCAGGATGAATTTTATCATCGGAATATCGAACATATGCAACAAGAGCTTTACCTGCTGTAAAATTTATCCTGCGCCTCGATTTAGAAGAAAAAATCATATTTCTCGACAGACACTATGTTGCCTGTATATAGGTGAAAGAAAATCAGAACAGAGATGAGCTGTGGTATGGAGGTGAAGTAAGGGTGAATCATGACCATTTTGTTGACAAAAAAAACCCATTAAAGTAGATTATAAATTTCATTTATGGAATGTATCAATAAACGTGGTGATTGCAAGATTGATCAGCACTGGAACCTTTAGACGAGTTAAGAGTCAATTCATGGGAAAGTCATCTACTTCACTTGATTCAGCATTTAACGGAGAGGTTACCTCGCTTCCAGGCGGAGAACATCTCAACAGCTGTTTTGCCTGCGGTGCCTGCAGTGGAATATGTCCTGTCTCTCAGGCTATTCCTGAGTTTGATCCGAGAAAAATTATACACATGATCCGCATGGGCATGAAAGAGCGCCTTCTGACGTCAGATATGCTCTGGTACTGCTCCGGATGCCGTTCCTGTGTGTTTGTCTGTCCTCAGGATGTCAGCTTTGCTGATATCATGGGTGCAGTGAGCAAGCTGGCATTGAAAGAAGGCTATGTGAGCGAAGAAAAACTGATAGAAAAAGGAAAAGCTGCCAAAGTTGAACGTGATCTTTGTGTGGCATGTCTTACCTGTGTACGCACTTGTCCGTGGGAGATTCCCAAGATTGATAAACTGGGAGTCGCGACCATTAATGTGGAAGAGTGTCGTGCTTGTGGTATATGTGTGGAAGAATGTCCTGCCAATGCAATCACCCTGGCTGAATCTGAGGACGAACGGCTCATTGCCGCCTGCGGTATCTGATATAAAATATAACCAATCTCCAGGCCTGTTGCGCCTTTGGATATGTAGAAGAGGATAGAAATGAGTTTTGATCCTGCTATAACCCTGTTCAGCTGTCACTATACATCCCAGCAGAGTTGTGCTGAAGAGGGCAAAGAACTTGAAAAGCTGGGGTTTCCGTCCAGTATCAATCTGGTCAGGGTTCCCTGTACCGGAAAACTGCAGGTAACCACACTGTTGAAAGCCTTTGAAGATGGTGCTGATGGTGTTTATGTGGTTGGTTGTCCCACTGATGGCTGTCATAACGTCAAGGGAAGTATGCGAGCTGCAAAGCGGGTTGCTGCTGTGCGTGATGCACTTGAAGAGCTGGGAGTGGAGGGTGGACGTGTGCAAATGTATCATCTTCCCCGTGGTCTGCATCCGGAGTTTGTTGCAAAAGGTAAAGAGATGGACAGGCGAATTCGTGGGATGGGACCAAGTCCTTTTCAAAACTAACAAAAGTCCAATAGAAACCGTGAGAAACTATCCACGGCAGATATAAACGGAGTAGAGTAATGATTGTAGCAGAACGAAAACCCATGTCAGAAATTATCGAGATGGTTCAGGACTGTAAAAAAGTTCTGGTACTTGCCTGCCGTGGATGTGTCACAGTCTGTTCAGCAGGTGGTGAGCGGGAGGCGGAAATTCTCTCTTCACTGATTCGGCTGGGCATGAAGAAAGCTGGTAAATCAATTGAAATCACAACTGGAAGCCTGGTTCGTCAATGTGATCGTGAGTATATTGACGAGATCGATCAGTGGGATGGCGAGTATGATGCTGTTGTTTCCACAGCATGCGGCGTTGGAGTAAATTTTATTTCCAACCTTCGTAAAGAAACAATGGTTTATCCTGCCTTGAACACAACCTTTTTTGGTGGCTCAGCTGAGCAGGGTGAATGGACTGAACAGTGTGCCGGCTGTGGGGATTGTGTGCTCCATCTCACAGGGGGCCTCTGTCCTGTTGCCCGTTGCGCCAAGAGCCTGATGAATGGTCCATGTGGCGGTTCTGTTGATGGCAGGTGTGAAATCCATAAGGATGTGGAGTGTATCTGGCAATCCATCCATGATCGCCTTGCATCTTTTAACAGATCTGCTCAGATGGAAGTAATTGCCCCGATTCGGGACTGGTCAAGTGCCGGACATGGCGGACCACGTAAAATCGTTCGTGATGATCTGACCGTGTAGATCTGATATTGTTGTATACCCTGATGTTTCCGGGGCTGTGAAAATCGCTTTTGTGTCTGTGGCACGAAGGCGATTTTTTTTTGTTTTAATCCGGTCAGGATATAGTGGAATTTTTATTCCTGAAGTACTAACGTGATTTCCATGAAAAGGGATAATGAACATCAGGTTGATCTGAAAAAGGCTCAAAGCTTTATTATTGAAGAGTGCTGCCTTCTTCCGGAGGAACAGGTTGATCTGGCAGAAAGTATTAATCGTTTTCCAGCAAGTGCACTGCTTGCCCGAGAGCCTTTACCCGGATATGATCAGTCGCTTCGTGATGGTTATGCCGTTGGCCAACCCGAGTCAAAAGGCAGTAAGAAGCAGAGAAACTGTTTTCAGGTAATCGATGAAATAGCAGCAGGTGACACGAGACAACTCACGCTGCAACCAGGTAAAGCAATACGGATTATGACCGGCGGACTGGTACCGAAACAGTGCGTTTCAGTGATTCCCCAGGAATTTTGTGATACTGCAGAAAAGAATATTATAGTTCCTTCCCGTTTTTTAGATCAGAAAAAGCGTTTTATCCATGCAATGGGCAGCGAGCTTACAAAAGGCAGGGTACTTGTCCCAAAAGGAACTCCCATCAGGCCAGAACAGCAAATTCTCCTTGCAGGCGTGGGCTATAACACTGTTCAGGTTGTCAGGAAACCACGGGTTAGTTTTTTTTGTACCGGCAGTGAGTTGGTGACAGGCTCAGAAGTAAAGCCTGCCGGCAAGAAATTTTCTGCTAATAATCATCTTTTACATGGCTTGATCAAGCTTGCCGGAGCGGATTTGCTGGAACAGAAAACTGTGAAAGATGATCCTGAGGCTGTGGCAGCAGCCATGGCAGAAATGAGTCACTCAAAATGCGATATTATTATCAGTACCGGTGGAATGGGGCCCGGAAAGTTTGACCTTATCGAGGAGGCATTTGCGGGCAGCGGAGGCCGGGTTGTCTATCGTTCTCTTTTTCTCCGTCCAGGAAAATCCACTCTGTTTGGAATGCTGGGCAACACCCTGTTCTTTGGTATGCCAGGCCCTCCTCCTGCTGTGCATCTCCTGTTTAACGAGTTGATCAGACCTGCTGTTTTAGCGCTTCAAGGGGCAAAGCACTGCAGACCCAGAAAGATAAAAGCCTGTTTGAGCGAAGATTTATATTTACCCAAAAGAGGGTTGCCGCGTCTGAAAAGTGGCGCTATGCAGATTGTGGATGGGATATGTATGGTCCGCCCGGCAAACAGAATTGAACCATCAAACTGCAATATTTACTGCTCTGCGGCCAGACGTTGGCTTCGAAAGGGTGAAAAGGTCTTGATTCACCTGCAGGAACCGCCGGATTTTGGCTGACAGTTTTGACAGAAAAAACTTGCGCGTCCTCCGATTGTCTTTTTTGATATGGTCTCTCCACAACGTGAACAGACCTCTCCCGCCTTGCCATAGACACGAAAGTTCATCTGGAAATATCCCCCTTCACCTGAGGCATTCACAAAATCACTTATTGTGGATCCTCCGCAACTGATGGCATGTTTGAGTGTTTTGCGCATTGTGATCAGGAGCTGTTTCCATTCTTTTTCTGAAAGAGACGAGGCCGGACGTTCCGGATGAATGCGGGTGAGAAAGAGCGTCTCATTAGCGTATATGTTACCGATTCCTGCCACCACATGACTGTCCATGATAAAGCTTTTTATTGCAAGTTTCCGATGTGTTGCCCGTTTCATCAGGTAGGCTACCGAACATGATCGGGAAAATGGCTCAGGCCCGGTTGCTGAAAAAAACTGTTTTTCTTCCTTTTTTGCGTTTTCTGCACCAAGCAGGCGCACTGCTCCGAATCGCCTTGTGTCATTGAATCGCAGTTCTGTATTATTGTCGAGCTGCCAGCAGACATGATCATGCTTTTTTATCGCTGAGTCAGTACCAAAAATCCCCATATTTCCGGTCATACCCAGGTGAATGATGAGCGTGGCTCCTGAATCTGTTTTCAATACCAGGTATTTGGCCCTTCGCCGGAGACTTACAATTCGTCTGTTTGTGAGCTCATTTCGTAATTCTTCACAGTCCACAGGGGTTCGTAATTGTTTTCCGGAACAGTAAATATCAGTAATTGTTCTGCCTATGAGATGGGGCAATAAACCCTGGCAGATTACTTCCACTTCCGGCAACTCAGGCATTTTTTGTTCTTTTATTGGTAGTGGAAAGTGGAGGTTTTCCCTGTTGACAGCAGAGGGCAAGAGCATAGCTGCTGTTGTAGATTCCAACTACAACCGGAAAGATGCTGCCAGACCTGTCATTTCTCATGAAATGCATAATTGCACTGGATTGTCCTCTCTGTTCGATTTTCTGCAAATGCAGTTCATGGAAACCAGGGATTCCGTATGGGCTGAGCATTTTCTTTACGGCTTCTTTTCCCGACCACAGAAATGTAAGCTGCAAAAGGGGAGAGAGGTGTGAGAGTGATTGCTGCAGTAAATGCTCTTCCTCTTCCGTACAAAATCTTTCTTTAACCCGATGAAGATTTTCAGCAGAATACTGGATGTCGATTCCACAATTTGTCTGGCTGACCATAGCAGTCGCGAACTCACCGGAATGACTGATGGAGATTGCAGGCATTGAGAAAGTCACGCTTTCCAGTTGATCAAAATAAGGTCTGCCTGTTTCTGTTGTTGCAATTCTAAACTGATGGTGTTCAGGAAGACAGGATGATGCTTTTTGTTGATTGAGACAGGTAAAAAGAGCCTGCTTGGCGCAGAGCCTCCCACCTAACCATTCTCTGTGCCGTTTTTTATGAGAAAAATTTGCCAGCTGTATCATCTCTTCTTCATGCAGCCATTGCTGCAGTGTAGGTTCTGAGAGAATCTCAATGGTGTTCAGTGGAAGAACTACAGCTGACGGAAATGAATCAGGAAAGAAATTGCCTACCAGCTCAGACAGGTCCACAGGCATGGATTTAAAAACAATTACTTGTTCCTTTTGCAAAATTGGCACGAATAATATCCTTGCATTTTCAACTGTTTCTGCTAACTAAACTATTGGAAAATAAGATTGTCAGTCTGTATTACAATGGGGGAACTAATGAACAATGCCTTGCACCTGACAGGATATGATTTTGTCATTATTGCACTGCTGCTTCTTTTTATATTGCGTGGTCTGTGGATAGGCTTCCTGCGGCAGATAACCATACTGGTAGCACTGCTTGTGGGCTATGTCATTGCCGGACAGTATCATGACAAACTTTTCCCTTTTTTGCGAGGCCTAACCGAAGATCCCCAGATAGTTTTCTGGACTTCATATGTGATTCTTTTCGGGATCACTTACGTACTGACCATGCTTTTTGGAAAAGGGCTGGCAAAAGTTGTGGAACTGACTGTTGCCGGCTGGTTTGATAAGCTGCTTGGTGGAGTACTTGGGGGTGCTAAAGCTGTATTTCTGATAATTATCCTGAATATGGTTCTTTCCGGTGTTCTGGCTCCTGAAAACAGTATGTTGAGGAATTGTCAACTTTGTCCGTATGTAAACCAGGCAACAGAATTTTTTCGTAGTTTTATCAAGGATGATACCATGCGAAAATCATTCTTACAGAAGAAACCAGCCATTTCAGAAAGGGAAGGGAAACAGACAAAACCCGGGGCAGATGGTGTTCGGCCTTTTGTCCCCACCAAGTTTCCAGCCAAATAGTATCAGCTAAATCCTGCTCTTCAAAAAATGAGAGAAATTTTCTTTATCTCAAATCAAGATGTTATTGCGATATATGTACCAGCAGATCTACTCATCGTTTAGGTAAAGTAAATTTTTCTCATTTTCTTTGCCATTCGGGATCGGCAATTTCACCGAATCTGCATCGTTATCAATGGCTTGAAGTATCCAAATACGTCTGCGCCATTGATGCCTCGCATCTCCGGCGAACTTGCCAATTGCAGGATTTAGGTTTCAGCTGTTCGGACTTTTTTTGTTCCTGTAAAACGCAGCCAGTTTTTCCGGTTTGATACCAAGATAATATCCTAGGACAACAAGCTGGTTGATCAATGTTGTGCGAAAAGGGCCCAGTCGTTGCCAACGCCTTGCCGATGTGGTGACTGTTTGAGGCAGCGTCACTATTTTGCCTCTTTTTCTTGCCTGCCTGACAAAAATGAAGTCTTCCATGATCGGTAACTCAGGGAAACCTCCAAGTTTTACGAAGGTATCTTTTTGCAAAAAGAAAGACTGGTCCCCATATGGAATCTGCAGGAATCTGGACCGAATATTGGCACACATGGCGATGAAGCTTATGGCAGTATCTCCGCTGTCCACTTTCAGGCTGAAGGCACCAAGCACTGTATTTGGATCAGCCAGGCACTTTGTTACAGCATCCTGAAATCCTGAAGGAAGCAGTGTGTCAGCATGGAGGAAGAGAATCAGGGGAGCAGAAGCATTTTCTGCACCAGTGTTGAGCTGTGCTCCCCGTCCTCCTGGAGCCACTTTCTCTATGACCCGAAAGCCAAGATCCTGTGCGATTTTAACAGTATCATCTGTACTGCCTCCATCAACCACAATGAGTTCCTTAACAACGGCTGCTGCCGGTTGTAGTATCGGAAGATTGTCTGCTTCATTAAGGGTGGGGACAATAATTGAAATGTTTGAGGTCTTCTGCAGTGTCGATGTCATGAAGTTTGTCGAGTAGGTGATACCGTAAGTTCAGTTTTTTTATTTGTACAAGGGTCTGAGAGAGTACTATGTTTGTTCCCCAGGAGATTTGTTTGAAAAGCTGTTTACAGGCAGCAGGTTGAATGTCGGCAGCAACACCAACAAGATAATATCCTCCATCATAGGCAGGGCCTATAACAATGTCATTGTGAGTTAATGCTTCAAATGCATCATCCAGAATAGATCTGTTTATTCCTGGGCAGTCTGAGCCTATTAAAATGGGATTTTTCCCCTTGCTTGTGCCATGAATAAGTGCCTCGGCCATGCGTTGGCCCAGGCGCTCGCCCTGTTGCTTTTTGTATATATAGCTGCTTCCCAGCCAGTCCTGCATCTGCTGATGTGAATCTCCATCAAAATAGATTGTAAGTTCTGTGCCGTTTCGAGCTGAAAGAAAAGTGCTCATCTCACTTAATATATGAGCTACCAGCTGCCTGTGGAGATGTGCGGCACCTTGTGCACCCAATGCTGGAATCATTCTGGTTTTGCACTCTCCGGCCACTGGATAGCGCGTAAAAAGAATGACAAGTTTCTGAAAAGATGGCATAAAGGTATTAGATTCCATGAAGCCTGATAAAAGAAAAAAACGAAAAAAGAAGCCGGAAGAGTATTCCAGGCGTGTGTATCGAAAACTGGTGACTCAGGCGGATCTGGTTTCCACAAAAGTCATAATCGAAGAAACCGATCTGCATATTTTGGCTGAGTACGATGTAACAGAGCAGGCAACTGATCTGATACTGAAGTACCGTGCCCAGCTTAAAAATTACATTGTAAAGAATCCCCAGTTTTGTGCAAGCCTGAATCCGCTACCTGTTGATATTGCCGCTTTACCTTTGATACGTGATATGCAGAATGCCGGGCTCCTGGCTGAAGTCGGGCCCATGGCTGCTGTGGCAGGAGCTGTTGCAGAGTATGTTGGCAGAGAACTTGTCCGTCTGGGTTGCCGGGAAATCATGGTCGAAAATGGCGGTGATATTTTTCTGCAACGAACACAGGATTGTAAAGTTGCGATTTTTGCTGGAGAATCACCTCTCAGTTATAAGGTGGGGATCAATATTGTGTCCACGCAGATGCCAATGGGAATATGTACTTCTTCTGGAACTGTTGGCCATTCCCTTAGTATGGGGGGTGCCGATTCTGTGACTGTGCTCAGCAAATCAACACCACTTGCCGATGCTGTTGCGACCCGCTTGGGGAATGAAGTCGGTCGTGTGGGAGACAATCGGGAAGGTATACAAAAAGTTCTTGATATTGCAGGGAAGATTGTCGGAATTATCGGTGTTGTGGTAATTTGTGGAGACATAATTGGAGCATCAGGAGATGTGGAGCTGATAAAAATAGATCTGCATGAGGAGACTGGAAATGAAGGGAGGTAAGAACGATGTTGAGCAGAGACAGGTCACCCGCAGGCATCTTGTTTTTTATCTGCGTGTTTTTGATGGAATGAGCAGTCGGGTGGTGGGGCATTTGATGGATATTTCATCCAATGGACTGATGCTGCTCAGTGATGAACCTGTACCTGTCAATGAAGAGTATCGTTTGCGTATGCGCCTGCCAACTGAAGTCGTTGGAAGTGATGAAATTATATTTGGAGCAATAGGCCGCTGGTGCAGGCAGGATGAGAATCCTGACTTTTACATAACAGGTTTTAAAATTCAGGATATGGATGATGAGACTGAAAAGTCGGTGAGTCAGCTTATTGAAGAGTTTGGGTTTCTGGATTAGACCTGCATTGCCTCTTCGATGAGCTCATATTTGTGCAGTTCGACAAACCGGGTAATATCTTCCTGCCAGGAGTTAAAGACTGAAAGATCCGCCTGTTCCAGTCTGTTATTTGCGAGGATTGAATTCGATGGCCGATGGGCAGGCGTAGGATATTCTGACGTGGAGCAGGGACTGATGTTGTAAGGAATTTCCATGGCATCAAGAAAATAGCAGGCGCCCTGATACCATGTGCAGGCACCTTCTGCAGTCGCATGGACAATGCCTTGCAGGTCAGAAGAAAGTATAGTCTGGATCTGGCGGGCAAGAGTAGCTGTCCAGGTCAGCGATCCATACTGATCATCCACCACTTTCAGCTCGCGCGTGGAATCTGCAAGAGCGAGCCGAAGCATTGTCTTGAGAAAGTTTTTTCCATGCCAGCCATAGAGCCATGCAGTTCGCAGGATGAGATGATTACTGCAATATTCTGCTATGGCCTGCTCTCCTGCCAGTTTGCTTTTGCCATACTCTGAAAGCGGCTCAACGGGATCGTTTTCTTTGTAACTCTCTGTTGAGGGTTTGTTTCCGTTAAAAACATAGTCAGTGGAAATGTGGATTATTCTTCCACCGTAAGCTTCCATTGCAAGAGCAAGATTTGCAGGGCCGTCAGCATTAACCCTCCACGCCGGTTTTTTCTCAGTTTCGCAGTTATCAACAGCCGTATATGCGGCACAGTTAATCAGAATGTCTGGTTGGTGACGGGAAATTATTGAATCCACTTTTTTTCTGTCACCAATATCCAGTTCTTTTGAGCCATATGAGAAGACATCGTGTTCTCTCTCTAGAACAGAATATACATCACTGCCCAGTTGACCATGACCTCCTGTGATGATTACTTTCATGAAAAGGCGGATCCTGTTTCGTTTTCAGCTACAATATCCATAAGATATTGACCGTACTGATTCTTAAGCATGTCCTGGGCAAGCGATTCCATCTGTTGCGAGTTGATATAGCCCAGAGTGTAGGCAATTTCCTCAACACAGGCCACTTTTAACCCTTGTCGGTCCTGTACGGCCTGTACATAACTTGAAGCCTGCTGAAGAGACTCATGGGTACCTGTGTCCAGCCAGCAGAAACCGCGGCTCAGCGGTTGGACCTGCAGCTTTCCATGTTTCAGGTACTCCATATTTACATCAGTGATTTCCAGTTCGCCTCGTGGTGATGGCTGAATGTTTTCGGCAATATTAATGACATTGTTGTCGTAAAAATAGAGGCCGGGCACAGCAAATTTTGATTTTGGTACTGTAGGTTTTTCCTCAATACCAACAACTTTGTTGTTATCGTCGAATTCCACTACTCCATAGCGTTCCGGGTCTTTCACCGGGTAACCAAAGATAAGGCCACCTTCTGTAAGTGAAGCACAATCTTGGAGAACGTGGGAGAACCCGGAACCAAAAAAAATGTTATCACCCAGGATCAGAGAAACACTGTCGTCACCGATAAAAGATTTGCCTATGACAAAGGCCTGAGCAAGACCTTCCGGTGCGGGCTGTTCCGCATAACTGATGGAAAGTCCGAGATGGGAACCATCTCTAAAGAGTGCCTGAAATTGAGGTAAATCCCGTGGGGTGGAAATGATCAGGATATCCTGGATGCCGGCCAGCATGAGGACGGACAGAGGGTAGTAGATCATTGGCTTGTCATAAACCGGGATGAGTTGTTTGGATAGAACTCTGGTCAATGGATAGAGTCTGGTGCCGGAACCGCCGGCAAGAATAATTCCTTTCATAACAGTCAATTGTTGAGGATAATATTTGTTTTTGATATAATTGATAATATGGATTTTTAACAAAGTATAGTGAATTTTTCTTCCAAACTATTCAAAAAAGGGGATGGATGGAATGGCTAAAATGCTTCCAGCCTGTTTTAAAGCTTATGATATTCGAGGTAAGGTTCCGGATGAACTGAATCCTGAACTGGCAAGACATATTGGACGTGCGTTTGCAGCAGTATTTAAGCCTCGAAAAGTGGCTGTCGGGCATGATATTCGGCTTAGTAGCCCAGAGCTGACAAAGGCTTTGACCAACGGACTGCTCGATTCCGGTGTAGATGTTTTCTTTCTCGGCCTATGTGGGACAGAAGAGATCTATCACGCTGCCTTCATCCTTGAAGATCAGGGTATTGACGGAGGTATTGTGGTTACTGCCAGTCATAATCCAGCGGATTATAACGGTATGAAGTTTGTCACGAGGGGGGCTCGACCGGTTAGCGGTGATTCCGGTCTAAAAAGAATGGCGGAAATGATTTCAGAAGGTAAGCTGCCCTCCCTTGCTGTGACACCTGGTGTTGAAAGCTTTGCGGAAAATAAAAACCTTTATATTCAACACCTTCTTAGCTACGTTCAAATAGAAGAGCTGGCTCCGCTAAAAATAGTCGTGAATAATGGAAACGGTTCTGCAGCCCCTGTTGTTGATCTGCTAGAAAGGGAACTGCCCTTTAGTTTTGTTAAAGCTTTTCATGAGCCGGATGGCAGTTTTCCCCATGGTGTCCCAAATCCTCTTCTTCCTGAAAAACGTGAAGAGACAGCAAAGCTTGTGCGTGAGCATGGCGCCGACTTTGGAATTGCCTGGGATGGCGATTTCGACCGTTGTTTTTTCTGGGATGAAAAAGGTGATTTCATCGAAGGTTATTATATTGTCGGACTTTTGGCCCTTGAACTTTTAAAGAATAATCCAGGGGGAAAGATTCTTCATGATCCGCGTCTTATCTGGAACACAGAAGATCTGGTGACAGATGCAGGAGGTGTTCCGGTTATGTGCAAAACCGGGCATGCTTTTATCAAAGAACGCATGCGACAGGAAGATGCAATTTATGGAGGTGAAATGTCTGCTCACCATTATTTTAAAAATTTTGGCTATTGCGATTCGGGTATGATACCCTGGCTGCTGGTTGCTTCCCTTTTAAGCCGGAAAAAAGTTCCCCTGTCCTCTCTTGTTGCTGAGCGTATTGCTGCTTATCCCGTTTCTGGTGAGATTAACAGTGTTGTTGATGATCCAGATGCAGTGATTGCAGAGGTTGAAAAGCAATTTGCTGCAGGAAAAAAGGATTACACTGACGGTCTTTCCGTGTCTTTTACTGATTTTCGATTTAATGTCAGAAAATCAAACACTGAACCACTGCTAAGATTGAATGTGGAAAGTCGTGCTGATCCGTATTTGCTCCAGGAAAAGACAGAAGAATTATTGAATATTATTAATGCCTGAAAAGGAAACATGAAAGAATGAAAAGAATTCAACCTGTTATCCTGGCTGGGGGGACAGGTTCCCGATTGTGGCCTCTGTCTCGTGAACTCTATCCAAAACAGTTGCTTCAGCTTATTGATGAAACATCATTGTTGCAAACAACGATGCTTCGGGTTGCTCAACTGGCTGAAGTCTTACCATCATTGCTGGTGGTGGGGGAGGAACACCGTTTCATAACCAGTAGCCAGGTGGATGGGCTGGGTTTGACAGGTAGTAATACGATTCTGCTGGAACCGGTTGG
>DQTH01000255.1 GCA_015662865.1 Desulfocapsa sulfexigens | reverse complement strand
TACGTGAGGGGGCTCCACACCTTTCCATCACTTATCTTGCACATTTTAAGAATTTATTCCATCATTTATCTTGATGCCTCTCACGGGTTGGGCGGGTTTCCCCTGCCATGGTGGTTGCCTTTATTAAAGGGCAGCCACCATGTTTTGCCGCCCTCAATGCGAGTGGTCATAAAGACTTCCTCGTCATCCACCGCAAAATGCACCAGGGCTCTTTTCTTGAAGGCGAAAAGCAGTTCTTTATTGTCGCGGGTGGTGGCGTACTGTTTTTTGGCCTGGGCCGTGCTTTGGCCGGTAAATTTATTTTTCAACTCCAGCGTTGCCACGGGCAGCCCATTTATGGACAAGACCAGATCCACCGAGTTTTTATTCTTTTTGGCGTAATAGACCTGCCGGATCACCTTGAGCCGGTTTTGTTCATACAGGGCAATGGTATCAGGATTCAGGCCCGATTCCGGCTTGTAAAAAGCGCATTTAAACCGCACCCCGTAATCCACAAAACCATTGCGGATCACATCCAGAGAGCCGCGCAAATCCATCTCTTTATAAAGACGCTGAATAATGCGGTTTTCCACATCACTGCCATGGATTGCCGAGAGTTTTTCCCATTGCCTGCCCTGGGTATCTTTTAAAAATTGTAACACCTCGGCCTTGAACATCCCCAGTTCCGGGCTGTAATCGCTCGCCTTGCCTTCGGTGTAGCCCCCGGTTGCAATTAATGATTCAATTATAGCGGTTTCAAAGGTGTTTTCTGAGGTTATCTGACTCATGATTTTCCCTTGTGGGCTGGAATTTCTTTTATTGCCTTTTCAAAATCTCCTTCGAGTTGATCAGCCCCGGCAATTCTATTGTGGTTAAATATGTCATACTCCTGCTCGGCCATCTGTTTGGCCAGTTGATGGGAAACCCTGCCTGCATGATTTAGAATATCCCGGTCATTCAAGCCGAGAAACCCATCCAGTTTAACAATCCAGTTTTGCATGGTCATGGGAACACGGCGCATGGCCTGCCCCTCGGCAAAGATAAGATATTGCTCCACCAGATTATTTAAGGCGGCAAGCTCTTCTTCATCCAGATAATTCTTGGCAACATGACTTCTTACCCGGTAGCCAACTGAGATAATAGCATCAAGATTATAGAACTTCTGTCTGCGTTGAACCCTACGCGAACCTTCTTTTTGAACCTGTAAAAAATCCTTACAAGTTGAACTTTCAACCAGTTCTCCCTCCTGATAGATATTTTTCAGGTGCATGGTAATATTTTGTGGTTTCACCTGAAAAAGTTCAGCCATCAGCTTTTGCGTGAGCCAGACCGTTTCATTTACAAGGCGGACTTCAATCTTTGTATCGCCGAGTTCAGTTTGGTAAATGATTAATTGAGAATCAGGATGATTTTTCATGCCACCGCCCCCTGTGTTACCTTGATCTTGCCGGTGACCACTTCGGAGATCAGGGCGGTGCGATATTCTTTCTGGAGGGCGATGATTTTTTTGGTTTTGGCGATTTTGGTGTTGATGCGGGTGGTTTCGGTTTCTATGTGGTGGACTATGGCGGTTTGTTGTTTTGGTGGCGGAACTGGAATTTTTAATGGTGAAATACGATCAATATTAATATTCAATTGCGTATTACTGGTAGATACTCTCAGAAACTCTTTTTTCATAGATTTAAACAAGTAATACAAAAATTCCGGTGAATTACCATGCGAAGGATAAAAACCAACAATACTATCCGGAAAGCTGGCTTTGAATGATAAGATTGCTAAGTCCCCAATATTTGCAGCTATGGTCATCACAAGAGTGTTAGCTGGAAATTCTTGGCTTACATTAAACCCTTTTGCGTTTAATGTTTGCTGGAAATAATTAATATATTTATCAGAATTAGTTACATCACCAGTTTGTATAAAGGGGTGGTCACCATTATAAAATTCAGGATCATTTCTTGGTCTATGCCCAAATTTACCCCTAATGATTTTTGTTGCCCTTTTCAGTGCAACAACCTCCCACCCCTCAGGAATCTCCCCCAGCCAGTCAATGCCGCTGTCTTTTAGTTTGACCTCGGGGTCAATGCCTTTGGTGACGGCCTGATTGATAATCGCGGTTTTTTCCTCTTCATACAGTTCAAGCAGCCGTTCTTTCTGGGCAATGAGTTCATCAATCTCCGCTGTCTTGCGGTCAAGGTAGTTGGCTATGGCGGTTTGGTCGGGTCGTGGCGGATGAAGAATTAAAGCCGAATTAATTTTAGCAACACTAAGCCCATAGCGGGTAACTCCGTTGGCCGAAACTTCAAAATATGAATTCAAATATTTTGATTGAAAATAACGAAACAGAAAATCGCCATTAATATTTTTGGGCTTGATATGCGTTAAATGGTAACCACAGACCACATTATCGAAAGACTCTGTTACCAAAGCTGGTGCGGCAATATCATCTGGCGTTTCTGAGTCCTTGGTAATAATCACATCACCTTTTTCTAAAATAAATTTTGTGATTTGATCGCTACTCGCTGTCGCTTTCATAAAACTCAATTCACTACTTATAAATTCATTTTTATACACATCGACATAATTGCACAGCAGGACGTTATCTTCATTATCTTTGCTTTTTTTATCAATATTGCTTGGATTGGCATCAGCAACATACTTCAACTTCTTAACCTCCCACCCCTCAGGAATCTCCCCAATCCATTCAACCCCGCTGTCCTTATATTTTTCGTAACGCTCCATTATTTATCCTCCAGCTTATCCAGCTCATTCTCAGGCAACTGATCGGAGAGATAATTTTCTTTGGAGATAACAGAACGCCCCAACTCCTTTTCAGTATCTTTTCTGGCGTTCCCGGCCACCTTGCCACCGCGCTGGGCAACCTGTTTGTTTCCAGAGAAGGTTTCCGGTTTTTCCTGTTGGGATATTTCGGTGGTGACCTTTTCTCCGAGCATGGTGAAGATCAGCTCAAGGTCGGTCATATTATCCCGCAGATTGGCCTTTTATTTTGCCGGGATATTTTTGTGTTTTTTATACTCGCCGGGTGTCATGCCAAAGGTGGCTTTGGAGATTTCAGCGGTGAGAATGGCGTAATCCTTCTGCTCTTTAATACCCCTTGCCTGCCATTCATCGGTCAGGTTCTGGCGGATGGCCATGCCGCGCAAGCGTTTATCAATCCAGTCTTTAGGATACCCCTTTTGCTCATAGAGATTTTTCATTCTCTCCTGGGCAAGTTCCGGGTTTTCTATCTCCTGCACCCGTTCATAGCCCACTGCTGCCAACCAGCGTTTGAAAGGTTCAGCCTTAGGGGAGGGAATTGACTGAATAATGCGAAAAATGCCTTCGGTGTTGGCGCAATCGGTTTTATATTTTTTGCCGTCTGCCGCTTGAAGTTTCAGTCGGTGACAATTTGTCACCACCTCACTTCCTTCATCACGCAAACGCTGGGCGAGTTTATTCCAATACTTTCTTGCCTTTAATGGTGTTGGCTGTTCAGTTAGTACGGCGACAACATCAACAACCGAAAACCACCACTCCTCCTGATACCAGTCCCTGCGGATTTTCTGGCTTTCAAAAACGACAATCGCCTGATCTTTATTTTTCGAAGCAACCATAATCAATCCTCCAGAACTGTTTTTTCCAGTTCCAGGCTGGATTCTTCCAGTGCCAAGATATCGGCCTTAATCTCCGCCAGTGAGCGCAGGGGCTTGAACTCGTAAAAATATTTGGTGAAGTTGATCTCGTAGCCAATTTTGGTCTTCTTTTCATCAATCCAGGCATTCGGCAGGTGGGGCTTTACCTCCCGCTCAAAATATTCATCAATGGTCTGGGGAACCAGCCTGCCGTTCGGGTCGTTTGGGTCTTTGCGTAAAAACGGGATGTTTTCATAATCCCGTAATTTGGTATTGGGTTTGGGCTTACCGCCTCTTGCGGTGATAATATCGCCACTTTCGTCCTTTTGTGGCTGCTCCACCGTAACCCGCCAGTAGCCAAAGAATTCATTGGGCATGATTTTAACAAACTCATTCTCTGCAAAGTTGCCGTAGAGTTTGGTGATATAGCCAATGCCCCTGCTTTCTCCGTTTTCAGCAATCTGTTTGCGCTTATTCCCCAGCGACCGGGGCATCTTTTCCCAGAAGCGGTTAACATCCAGTTTCCCTGCCGTCATCAGCTCTTCGTCTTTACTGCCAGTACCGTTAATCAGTTGAACCCTGCCCTTGTGCCGCTCACTTTTATTGTTGTTGAGTATCCAGATATAGGTTGAGATCCCAGTATTGTAGAAAAGTTGATCCGGCAGGGCGATAATGGCTTCCAGCCAGTCCTGCTCAATAATCCACTGGCGGATATTGGATTCACCACTTCCGGCCTGACCGGTAAACAGCGGCGAGCCATTAAAAACAATGCCAATACGACTGCCGCCATCTTCGGGCGCTTTCATTTTGGAAATCATATGGAGCAGAAACAGCAATGAGCCGTCATTTATTCGTGGCAATCCTGCCCCGAAACGACCAGCAAATCCCAGGTTCTGATGCTCATCTTTGATGATCTTGGCAGCTTTTTTCCAATCCACGCCAAAAGGCGGGTTGGAAAGCATATAATCAAATTTCTCTTCCCGCAGACCATCCACGGTAAAGGTGTTGCCAAACTTTATATTGGCGGGATTCTGCCCCTTGATAAGCATATCCGACTTACAAATGGCATAGGATTCCGGGTTAATCTCCTGCCCGAACACTTCCAACTTGGCATTGGGGTTAAAATCCTTCAGATGCTGTTCACCAATAGAAAGCATTCCACCCGTGCCACAGGCTGGATCATAAAGAGTTTTGACAATGCCTGCCTGGGTCAAGGATTGACTGTCGCCATTGAACAGGACATTTACCATAAGTTTGATCACTTCCCTGGGGGTAAAGTGTTCTCCCGCAGTTTCGTTGGATTGCTCCGCAAAACGCCGGATCAAATCTTCAAATACATAACCCATCTGCATGGTGTCCATGTCGGCCAGGTCAATCTCCGCAAACTTTTTGACCACCTGAAAAAGAATATCCGCCCTGGGGTCATCCATCCGTTCGATCTGGTCATCAAAATTGAAATATTCGATAATCTCCCGGGCGGAAGAAGAATAACCGTTAATATGGTTGCGCAAATTTGCGGCAATATGGTTTGGGTCGGCAACCAGTTTGGCAAAATCAAAACGGCTGCGGTTGTGGAAATTTGCTTTAGCTATTTTATTTAAAGTGAGGTCTTTGGCATTATCGGAAAGTTTTTCAACTTTGGGAAGATAATCCAGCACTTTTTGCTTATTCGGCGCTAATACACAATCCAAACGACGTAATACCGTCATCGGCAGAATAACTTTACCATAATCCGACTGTTTGTAATCACCACGCAATAGGTCTGCTACTTCCCAGATTAGGTTTGCTTTATCTTTAAACTGTGTCATTTATTCTCCATTGCTGACTATATTTTGTGGCACACAACTCTATGTATACATCAAACAATCGCCTCTACTCATGCCCCTCAGTATGCTCCCAAAGAACCTCCCAGCGATCAACCTTATAACCAAGTTCATCTCCAAGTCGTAGTCTCAGCTGAAAACGTTCATCATTAAGTACCTCATCTTCATAGGACACGTAGACCCAGTGCCGATCAAGTATTGTTTCAACTTTGGTGACGCCATCATGTTTCATGATATAATCCACAACTTTTTTTTCATCTTCCTGAGTGTCCATGGAAAAAATATAATATTTCACGATAATGTCTGCGGCATCTGCAGATCTCTGTGGCAGCAGGGGTGAAAAACAGGACACCGTAATAAAAAAAGCAATTATAAATCGCATGGGTTTAATCCTTATATTCATATTGAATCAGGGCAGGCCGGCTTTTGCTTTGTCTAAAGCCTGCTGATAGTTAAGCAATTCACCACCAAAACCTTTGATAAACTGTTCAGCTCTTGATTTATCGCGAAAACCGATCAGGCCGGGGGCCATGTCTGTAATGACTGAGCTTCTGTAAACATACCATCCTTTATCAGCCGGAATGTTTTTGTGTGAAAAAAGATCGGTCATGGTGGCGGATTGAAATTTTTTCTTCAGATTAAGCTGGAGAATCAGTCCACACTGTACTCCGCAGGTGACGTATTCTTTACCGTCCGTGTCAGTAACTGTGTACTTTACATGGGTGTAATCAGTGAGATACATACCGCACAGGACACACGATTTCCCCTCCTCTGCATTCACGCTTAAAAGAAGTCCAAAAGAAACACACAACAGCAGTGTTAAAATGAACAAATTTCTTCTTACAGGATTCATATATTTGTTTCCAGTTACGATATTTCTGATAGGATAGCAGAAAGAATATCATTCTCCCTAAAAGCCGGAATATAGCAACTTCTACGACCATTAAGCAAAGGAAATAATAATGCAGAAAATAGTACTTACGCTCTTTAGTCTTTTATTGATTTGCCTCTTCTTTTCCACCGGTTTTGCCGAGAATCTCAACTGGGATGAACTCAATGCAAAAGTGACCGGACATTATCAGCAACAGCAGTTTACCACAGCCGCGGGATACGCCGACGAAGCTCTCACCCTTGCCAGAAAATCTGGCACTCCTGATCAGCTGGCCATCTCTTTGAATAATATGGCAAAGATCAATATCCACCTCGGCCATTTCGGAGAAGCGGAAGAGTTGAGCAAAGAATCCCTTTCCGTTCGTCAGAAGGAATATGGCCTGGATGATCCCAAGGTTGCTGTTGCCTGGGACGGACTTGGACTTATCTACTATTTCGTAAAGAAAATGGATGATGCCGAACAGTGTTTTCTGGAATCTCTGAAAATTCAGGAAAAAGCCCATGGGGCCAAGAGTGAAGAAATCATTCCTTCCCTTAAAAAACTCGAAAAATTTTACACAAAAATAGAAAAACAGCAGGAAGCTGACAAAATTGCAGTCAGGATTCAGGCTCTTCAGACCGGTCCTGAATAAAAATGATCACCACTTTTCTAGCCGATGATCATCAGATGTTTCGACAGGGTCTGCGGACTCTGCTCGAAGCAGCTGATGGCATTGAAGTCGTGGGTGAGGCCAGCGATGGCCAGGAATCCCTGAAAGAAATCGGGAGATTACAACCAAATGTTGCTGTGCTCGATGTTGCCATGCCCGGACTAAGCGGAATTGAAGTGACAAAGAGGCTGGCAAAGCTTGCACCCCGCACAAAGATTCTCATCCTCACCATGCACAGTGATACTTTCTTTGCCGTTGAAGCTCTGCGCGCAAAGGCCTTGGGATTCATGCTCAAAGAAGAATCCATAACCCATCTGGTGGATGCCATCCATAAGGTGGCACAGGGCGAAACAGTTGTTTCACCGCATCTGGAAAAAACAGTGTTCAGAGAACTGAACAGTAGCCCGTCCAGAAAATCAGCGGACAGCCCGGTTAACATCCTCACGGCCAGAGAGACTGAAATCCTGCAACTGGTTGCTGAGGGCTTAACCAATCAGGAAATTGCCGTAATGCTTTTCATCTCACCCAGTACTGTTGATACCCATCGAAAAAACATAATGGCTAAACTTGATATCCACTCTGTTGCAGGACTGGTAAAATATGCCATTCGTCATAAAATTGTTACCCTTTAACCATCCCGGCTTACTCTTCTTCGGCAGACTCAGCCACACGTACCCGGATTGGCTCAATAATTCCAATATGTTTTTCAAAATTTGACAGACTCTGAATGACAGGCCAGGTAATCTCCTGATCTTTGGGAATGAGCATTGTACCATTCTTTGCAAAAACATCTTCAACAGCAATCATACCCGGAACAATATCTTTAAAGCTCAGGTTTTTAATTGTGGAATGAACCTCTGCCGGCTTATGTTTTTCAAGGAGATCAAGAATCTCTACATTATGCGTATCCGTTTGTTCCCGCATATGCCTGATGGCTTGCAGATGTCCGAAATCCTGCTGGCGTAAAAGGTCATATTCTATTGTCACCTTTAAAATTTCAGCACCAAGTAAAACATCTTCGTTCTGCCCTTCAGTGCCATTGCTGCTGTCAAAGGAACGAAGCTGGTGCTCAATTATGGCTGCGACATTCTCCAGCCTGGGAATCTTGCGAATGAGCCTGCTCCCGACTTTGGGATGATTTTCATACATTCGCTGTTCTTCATCCGAAAGAGTAATTCCTGCCTGCAGCTTATGCAGGATATCGCCAGGCAGTGTAATACAGCCTATCTGGGACATCAGTGCCGCAACTTCATACTGCCAGGGATTGAGCAACTGCAGGTCCTGAGCAATGGCCTTGACCAGTGGCTTGACCCTGTAGCCGCTGCTGAAAGCGGTTGCATTGGCCAGACTGAGCAGCTCAGCCATGACAGTGATGCTGCCTTTAACCGTTTTATTGAGAAGCTCTTTTTCTGCAGTGACAAGCTTGTACTGCCGAACAGCCAAGGCAAGCGAAGTGGCAAGAGATGCAGCGGAACAGGGTTTTGTCAGGAAACGAAAAATCTGCCCCACATTGACGGCCTCAGTGGCTGTCTGCTGATCGGCATTACCGGTGAGCATGATACGTACAGTATCCGGAAAGCCATCTTTAACCTGGGTAAGAAGCTGCACTCCATCCATACCGGGCATGCGCATGTCTGAGACAATAACAGCAAAAGGTCCTTTGTTTTTTAATACTGCAAGCGCCTCATTACCGCTTTCCGCCGTCACCACATTAAAGCGTTTTCGCAGCTGACGTTGCATGGATTGCAGAACATTCGGTTCATCATCTACCAGTAAAACTTTATCACTCATCGTCCTTATCCTGTTCAAAAAAATCAGTACAAATCTCCCGCCAGTTATCCACTCTGGAATCAAACCCCAGCGCTTGTAACTGCTCCATGTCCAGCGGATGTGGATGACCAACAACATCATCCGGTCGATTTTCGTAAAAAAGAACATTAGCAGCATGTACTGCCACTGCAGGGCTAAAACCCGTGCCCGGATAATCATCCAGCCGATGATGAAACCCAATGGCTTCAACCACCGGTCCTTCCATCCCCCAGATGCCCATCAGATAGGCACCAATGTCTCCATGGACTGTATCAAAAATCTCTTTTTCGGCCCTGCGAAGGCAGATGTCTTTTTTCCGGGCAAGTGTGACCACCTGTTCATACTCTTCCGCCATTTTTGCAAGCAGTACCAGTTTACCGATGTCATGGAGAAGACCGGCAATAAAACAGTGATCGACAAATTCCTTATCATCGGTCTCACTCAAGGCAATTTTCTTGGCACATGTTCCCACAGCCATACTGTGCGACCAGAGCCGTTTGATTGAGTAGATTTTTGAAGATGCCTTAATCTCAGAAAAAGCGCCGACTCCCAGCACCAGATTTTTCACGGTATCCAGCCCCAGCAGGTTGGCAGCACGGGCCGGGCTGCCCACTTTCTGAAACAACCCGAAGAAAGCCGAGTTCACAAGCTGTAGAACTTTGGCACTCATGGCCAGATCTTCTTCTATTATTCCAGCAACTGTTGCCATGGAAACTTCCGGATCTGCCATTGCTTTGCGTAGCTTTGCGTAGACTTCCGGCAGGCTGGGTAATGTGCCGATTTGTGATACAATTTTTTTCATTGCGGCATGGGACGTGAGTTCGTGCAGGGCAGAGGCCCGTAACAGCACGGCCTTGAGATGTTCAGGTTCACACGGTTTTGCAAGAAACTGGTGAACAACACCCACGGTACGCATTATAGAATCTTCATCAGCATGTCCTGTGAGCATGATACGGATGGCATATGGATACCGCTCCTGTATCTGTTCCAGCAGTTCCGCGCCATCCATGCCGGGCATGCGCATATCAGAAACCACCACATCAAACTCCATTCCTTCCATGATTTCCAGCGCCTCCTTCCCGTTCTCGGCAAAGTGCAGATCAAACTCATGACGCATGGATCTGAGCATCCGTTTCAAGCCTGAAAGAATGTTTGGTTCATCATCCACAAAAAGAATCGTTCTTTTTTTACTGCTCATATGTTCATTCCTCGCCCAAAGGTAGTCGGATAATAAATGTTGTTCCTTCACCAGGTGTTGAATCCACCTGAATGGTCCCATGGTGCTTTTCGACAATCACATCATGACTGATGGCAAGCCCCTGCCCGGTGCCCTTGCCGACTTTTTTCGTGGTGAAAAACGGATCAAAAATGCGAAGCTTTACTTTTTCAGTGATTCCCTGCCCGTTGTCGCTGATGCGCAGCTCCACTTTGTCTTCGACTTTTTTTGTGGAAACAGTAATTCTGCCCTTAACACCATCCGGGTTATCACCAAGCTTTTCAGCAATGGCATGGGCTCCATTGACCAGCATATTGAGAATCACCTGTCCCATTTCATCGGTCAGCAGAGGAATCTGGGGCAGATTCGGATCAAGATCCAGTTCCATATCCGCCACATACTTCCACTCATTGCGGGCCACAGTTACTGTGGTCTCAATGATATGATTCAAATCCTGAGGTACCTTTTCCCTGCTGCTCGGATGGGAAAATTCTTTCATGGCAAGGACAATGGAGGTCACCCGTTTAACTCCATCCTGAGATTGACTGATGGCACAGGGCAGTTCTTCAGCCAGATATTCCCAGTCTACCTTTTCAAGGGCGTCTCGCATCCTGTCTCCGATCTCCTGTGGGGCACTGTCTGCAATCTTTTGCACTTCTTCAATAAAGTCGGAAATATCCTGAATCGCCTCAGCCATAAAATCAATATTGGTGCCGATGAACTGGGTGGGCGTATTGATTTCATGAGCGATTCCTGCTGCAAGCTGTCCGACAGACTCCAGTTTCTGGGCATGGAGTAGTTGGGTCTGCATCTTGTCTTTTGCACGGTCGGCACTGATACGGTCGGAGATGTCCCGGACAATTGACACAAAACGATCTTCACCCTCACTGAGAGTGACATGCTGCTGGACGATCTCCACCGGAATATCCACCCCTTCCCTGGTTCGATGGGTGGTGATAAAAGTTAGTGATTTTTTGTCACCACACTGCAATGGCGCAAGAAGCTTTCTGTATTCTTCCTCATTATAATTCGGCATCAGATCAAGAACTGTCATGTCAAGAAGTTCTGACAGGCTGTATCCAACCTGTTTTACAGCACCCCGGTTCGCATAAATATATTTCAGGCTTTCCGGTTCAAACATAAAAACAGAATCCAGAGTCTGATCCAGAGTCTGTTTAAACTGCTGCAGCCGACCTTCCATAATTGCATTGGTGGCCAGTTCTTTATCCAGACTCACAGCACTTGCCTTCAATCGTCTGTTTAGAGTGAGGAAATAAACAGTTGTTAGCCAGGCCCCGATGAGAACAACAAATATGGCAAGGAGGGTCACTAGATGTTGATCAACCAGATGTTTCCAGGTGACGATGCCGTATCTTTCATAGGGGGAAATGTGCAATTCCTGCAGACACTGGTGTACAACCTGATAGTCAAGAGGAATGGTCCAGGTGGCACTGTTTTCAGTTCCCGATGAAATAACAATGCCCTGCGGCATGTTAAGCAGTGACACTGTAACTCTTTCTGCGAGCTTACGATCGGTATCAGCCAGCATGGCAAAAGCCCATTCAGGATAAAGACGGGTCGTATGCATGAAAACAGAACTGCTGGTACCACGCCTGTCATCAATAACATGAAAATCATTAAGATTAATTTTTCCTTCCAGATCCATTAACTCCAGTATTCCTGACCGGACAGCACCTGCATCCACCTCTCCCTTCTGTACGGCTAACACGACGGTATCGTGGGAATAGCCGAAGCGAAGATCTTTAAAATCGCGGTGAGGCTTGATCCCCTGATCTTTGAGATAGCGCCAGGATGTCAGCCACCCGCCAAATGAGATGGGAGAAACAGCCATAAATTTTTTTCCCTTAAGATCGGCCGGCTCTCTGATGTCCGTTCGATCTTTCCTGGTAAACAGCACGCCCCCGAACTGACTACGGTGAATACCAAGGAGCATGGTTTCCATGGTAACAATTCGTGTTGTCCGGTATTTTTTTTCAAGGGCTACATAGATTGCGGGGTTTGTGGCCACAAAATCAACACTCTTTTCCGCCACTGCATTTTCTATCCTCCCAAAAGAGAGCGGTACAATAATAAAATCGTTCTCAGGAATAGCCTCATTGAGATAGTCTGCCAGAGGCTGCCACTGTTGAAGACACTGTTCTGTACTGCGCTTGGCCAGTACACCGACGAGTATATCGGCTTTGTTGACAGAAGCGGACAGATGGGGAGGAACAAGAAACAAAAGCGCTAAAACACAAAACAGCCAGCATCGAATCTTTCTCATATCAGTTCACTTATTTCTTTTTCGGCAGATCAATACTTTGCCCGTCCAGGGGCAGCTGAATGATAAATGTTGTGCCGACGCCAGGTGTGGATTCAACGGCAATTTGGCCCTGGTGCTTGTCTACGATTACATCATGACTAATGGCCAGGCCCTGGCCGGTACCCTTTCCTAATTTTTTAGTTGTATAAAAAGGATCAAAGATACGAAGCTGCACACTCTCAGGCATGCCTGCCCCGGTATCACAAATCCGAAGCTCCACACCATTGTTGACAGCTCTGGTGCTGATATTGATTTTTCCTTTTTCCCATCCGGGTTACTACCTATTTTTTCGCTGATGGCATGCGCTGCATTGACAAGCATATTGAGAATCACCTGCCCCATTTCATCTGACAACAGTGGAATTTCAGGGAGTTTAGAATCCAGATCAAGATCCACATCAGCTACATATTTCCACTCGTTCCTGGCCACAGTGATTGTGGTATTGATGATCTGATTGAGGTTCAACAGTTCTTTATCCTTACTGCCCGGATGTGAAAATTCCTTCATCGCCCGAACAATTGAGGTCACACATTTTACACCTTCGTGTGATTGAGAAATGGCCAGAGGAATTTCTTCAGATAAATAATCCCAATCCATTTCATCCAGCAAATTTTTTATGCTGTTCCCAATCTCCGGAGGACTATTTTTTCCAATCTCCTGCACCTGTCTTACGAAGGTTGTGATATCGTGCATGGCGTCTTCCAGGAAATCAATATTGGTACCAATAAACTGCGTGGGTGTGTTGACCTCATGGGCGATACCGGCTGCCAACTATCCAACCGACTCCAGTTTCTGCGCATGGAGAAGCTGGCATTGCATTTTTTCTTTTTCCTGTTCAGCTCTTTTCTGCTCATTGATGTCTCTGGCAATATGAACGGAACCGACAATCGAGCCATCAGTGTCATAGTAAGGCGTTACAATTATCTCACAGTGTCCGCCAAGGTGTTTCTCATATATTTCTACTCTGTGGCCTTTGCCATCTTTCAGAAGTTTTTGATGGGGACAGTAATCAGGCGGATCACTGGTTTTATGAACACAAAAATGACATTTTGTACCAGGCAACTCTTCACAGGAGCCGCTTCTGCCAATCTTGTCACGCATGGTTTTATTCATCCGGACAATATTGAAATTCCTGTCAATAATAGCAATCATATCCGGCATGACATCAACAGTACGTTCCCACTCCTGTTTCTCCACTGAGCTGGCCACGGATTTTTGAATCAATAAATCATCACCAGCAAGCAGAACACTTCTCTTCTTTTCATTCATTGCCATTGCTCCCGCTTTCCATGATTGGCAGTTTAATTATGCATCGTGTTCCCTTTCCTGGAGCGCTTTCAATGAGCATGGAACCATTATGCTTATCACAGATTATGGAATAGGAGACGGCCAGCCCAAGCCCTGTTCCTTCTCCTATGTCCTTGGTTGTAAAAAATGGATCAAATATCTGGTGTTTGATATTTTCCCGTATCCCCGGGCCATTATCCTCAACCTCGATCACTGCAAATTCATCGCTTCGCTCCGTGCGGACAATAATCTGAGATTTTGTATTGCTCGGGTTTCCAGCCATTGCCTGACAACTGTTTTTAATAAGATTGATCAGTACCTGTTCTATTTCCATACCCACACAGCTAACTTCCGGCAAATTTGAGCTATACTCACGGATAAACTCGACATTGAGAATATTATACTTTTTCTTTAAATCATAATCGGTCCTGGCAAGCTCTATGGAACGGTCAAAAAGTTCTGCAAGATTCTCCGGAACCGGATCACTTTTCTGTGGTCGGCTGAACTGAAGAAGACTGTTAATAATCCGGGCTGCCATAGCAGCGGAATCCTGAATGCCATTGAGGAAAAAATCAAGTTCCTTTTTCTGCAGATAGTTCTGAAAACTGAACAGATCAAAGCCGCACTCGGCAGCAAGGATTCTGTTCTGTTCAACTGCCGGATCAAAACCCATATTAATGAGCTGTATCGATTGCATAATACCTGAAAGAGGGGTATTTATCTCATGGGCTACACCTGCGGCAAGCCCTGCTATTGTGGCCATTTTTTCACTGATAAGCAGCTGCTCCTCAAGCTTTTTTCGGTCACTTATCTCATGAATGACCGTACTGGATTGAATAATATTGTTATCTTCATCCCGGACCGATGAAACATCAATAGTTACAGGCAAACAGGAGCCATCCTTTCGCTGCAGCATCATCTCCTGATTTGTAATTGTTCCTGTATTTTGCCAGGTGGAAAAAATCTTATCTCCCACCTTGTCCTTACAGTCAGGGTGATACAAATCAAAAGCCGAATGGCCAATGATTTCATTTCTGTTGTAGCCCAAGGTGTCAAGCAGGGTCTGATTGCACTGAATTATCTTCCCATCTGCTGCATTTACTGAGATGAGCATGTCAGGAACATTGTTGTAGAGATCTGCATACTCCTCCAGAGTGGCCTGCAGCTCTTGTTCAGCTTGCTGCTGATCAAGTTTTGCCTGGAGAATAGGGGCAATTGTGGCGGCTATGCTTCCCAGCAGTTTCCTGTCCTGTTCGTCATATCCTGTTTCTTTATTGGCTACCTGGAGAAGGCCTATTGCCTTGTCATCGGAAACGACAGCAACTGAGATAAAGTTATCGATGGTCAGATGTCCTTCCTGTCTGAAAGGAGTATTGGAATAGTGAATTTCACATGTTTTTAAAGTCTCTTTCCAGATTGGAGCCCATGTATCAGGTTCAAAAACAATTGTTTCATCTGTCATCTTACCTTGCTCTCTTTCCGGAGGGGTCATGGATGGGCAAACAAGCATATCCGGTTCTTCAACATAGGCAAACAGACCCTGTCTACTCTGCATTGCTTTGAGAACAATATCGATCAGTCCATCGTAAAGTTTGTGCCCGCGATGGAGCGCAAATATCCTGGAAATCTGGTCTCTGATGGATATTTCGTACTCTTTTTGTTTCCTTTCAGTATCCAGTTCCTGATTATAGAGGGCAAAGGCGATGTCTCTGGATATCTCCTCAAACAGTTCCCGCGCTTCACGGTCCGCCACCATATCAGCCACAAGTGAAACAGTGAGAACTCCGTAAAATCGATCACCATGCTGGAGAGACACAGACATGATGCCGTTATCAGGATAACCATTAGCCATTTGACATCCAGTACATAGGGCATGCTGGCTGGTTTGCCAGACAATCTGCCGTTCTTTTATAACTTTACTGATACATGACGGCAGATCGCCACCTCTCATTTTCTGTTCCAGAAGATCAAAACCTTTGAGCAGGCCGGCATTTCCTGACAGCCTGCAGTTCCGGTTTTCATCAAGCAGAACAATCCAGGCACTTCGATATCCTTTTTCGGTCACAAATACCTCGCAGATAGCCTGCAGCAGTTGCTGACTGTCCTGGGGAGTTGCCAGGATGCGGTGAATGGCAATACCGGTTTTTCGGAGTAGAGAAAGGTATGCGATTCGCTCCTGCTGGAGCTGCTGTTTGGTTATATCACGATAGATGGATACAATCTCACCACCGGGAAGCTTGAAGACGTAGTTGTCAACCCAGAGGAAAATACGTTCATCCTGATACTGACTTATGGGATGCTCTTCTGCCAACCCGGTTTTCCAGACGCGCCTGAATACATCCAGCAGGCCGATTTCTTCAACCCCAGGAAAAACATCTGTCACATATTTCCCAACGACATGCTCATATTTTTGTCCGGTGATCCGTTCACCAGCCTGATTGTGATCGAGAAAGATAAAATTTTCCCCTTCGTCAACTGCCCTGTATACAGCAACCCCCTCACTCATGTTCTCCATCAATTCACGATAACGTGATTCGCTGGAATGCTGGGTCAGTTCGGCATGGCTGGTACTCATATTTCGTCCTTTTCACACAAAAAAGCTGGAGATCATAATTCAGGCAACTTTCGGTCCAGACTATCCCGTATTTTCCTTGCCAGGACCTTAATGGACAATGGTTTCAATAAAAATCCACTAAGTCCCTCGGCCAGAGCTTTCTCTTCATTAATGACAGAGCTGTAACCGGTACAGAGCAAAACCGGCAGATCAGGATTAATGGCGAGCAGCTGACGGGAAAGCTCTATTCCCGGCATAATGGGCATGGATTGATCAGTGATAACCAGGTCAAATGCTGTGGAAGCTTCCCTGACTTTTCCCAGAGCTTCCTGACCGGAAGAACAGCAAACCACACTGTAACCGAGATAAGCAAGCATGCGTTTAGCCAGGAGTCGCAGATCTTTCTCATCATCCACAAAAAGAATGCTTTCATTACCAAAGGGCAAAACCTCTGCAGTTTCTACTTTTTCAACATCTACTCCCTTTATCACGGGAAAAAGAAGAGTAAAAGTCGTACCTTTTCCCGGCTCGCTTTGTGCAGTGATTGTACCACCACAGGCAGTTACGATTCCATGCACCACAGAAAGCCCAAGCCCGGTCCCCTGTTCCTTCTCCTTGGTCGTAAAAAATGGATCAAAAATACTGGCCATAACTGTCGAATCCATGCCACAGCCATTGTCACTTACCGTGAGTTCCAGATAATTCCCGGCAGTCAGCTCAGGGAACCTGTTCAGATCATCTTTGGTTATGCTGATCTCATCAATTCCCACTGTTATTATCCCCTGTTCTTCCGGAAGGGCATGAAAAGCATTGGTGCAGAGATTGGTCATGACCTGATGTATTTCAGTGGGATCAGCCATGATCAGTGTTTTGTCTTTCCTGATTTGCTGATTAAGCTGGGTGGTCATGGGCAGAGTTGCCCGTAGCAGTTTAATGGCTTCTTTAATTACAAGAGCAGCCTGAACTGGATGACGCTCTGTGTCTGTCTTGCGGCTGAAGGTCAAAATCTGACGTACCAGTTCTCTGGCCCGATAACTGGCTTTAAGCACCTGACGCAGATACTCTGAAACTTCAGAACCCTTTTCACTCTTACATTGGGCAAGCTCCGCAAAGCCCATTATGGCACTGAGAATATTGTTGAAATCATGTGCGATACCACCAGCCAGGATACCGATGGCCTCAAGCTTCTGGGCCTGATGCAGTTCAGCAGTCTTTCTCTGAACTTCCTCCTCCAGAAAATCCTGATACTTTTTATTTTCTTTCACCAGCCTGACACGCTCCAAAGCCCGGTCAGCAGCATACTTGAGCAATCCCATGTCAGTAATCGGTTTGGTTACATAATCCCTGGCACCGAGCTTCAAAGCTTTTATGGCATCACGCAGGGTTCCCATACCGGAAACTATAATCACCGGTATGTCAGGAGATTCCTTCCGAATGGTAGAAAGGACTTCCATGCCATCAATTTTAGGAAGACGCAGATCGGTAATCACCAGATCCGGATGTTTTTTTCTGTACATTTCCAGACCGGCAGCCCCATCTTCAGCCTGAAGTACTGAGTAACCTAGGCTTTGCATGTAGGAGGCAAGGGCCTGACGTATGAGCCTGTCATCCTCGATGGTGAGAATGGTGATAGATTGTGAGCTGCCCATGGGTAAAACCTTTCTCTACTGCATCAAGGATGCAAATTTATTTTAGTTGCATAGATCATAAAGTAATCAATTCGCTGTCGGGTATAGTTGAATGTATCAAAAAGAGTGTCAAAGAGTCAAATGGGACATTGGAGTGGACTAAAAAAAGACGTTGTCTCAATAAAATGGGACGGAAAACGAGGGGAGAAAACATATTAGGAGCATCAACAGAACCGGGCATAACCATTATATCGTTGTCACCTCTTTTCAGTCAGGCAACAAAAACAGCAGGTTATGCCGGTTGGAAGATGTTTTGATAAAAACATAAAAAACAAAAAAAATTTCAGTCTTTCAGATAATAGCCCTTGGCAAGTTCGGTAAACTGTTCCACCTGCTGTTTCTGCCAGACTTCATCACGCCCCAGTTCCTTTGCCAGTAATCTGGCGACTTCCGGGGCCATTTCTATGGCTGCCCTGGCATCGAGAAACAGGGCTCTTTGTCTTCTTGCCAGGATATCTTCCACGGTGCGGGCCATTTCGTATCGTACTGACCAGATAACTTCGATGGGAGTGTAGGGCAGATTTTCGTGCAGTTTTTTGCCTAGTTCAGGGTGATCCAGGACAATATCACGCATATAATCCGCATCTGAGCCGTAATAATAAAGGGGATCATGGTAATCCACAGTGGCGAGCCAGCCATGGATGGGCATATCTTCAGTTCTGCATTTTTCTGTTTTCAGTCCGCCGACCAGCGCCGCCTTGTCTACTGTGTCCTGGGCCATTTTTCGGTAAGTGGTCCACTTGCCGCCGGTTATGGTGACCAGCCCTGAAAGAGATACACGCAGATGATGACTGCGGGATATTTCCTTGGTGCTGGTGGTTTCGCTACCCTCTTTTGGAGCAGCCAGAGGACGAAGTCCTGCAAAAATAGAGAGGATATCCTTACGCTGGGGCTCACGTGTCAGATATTTTTTGGCTGTGGAGAGAATGAAATCGATTTCCTCCTCCAGTGCCCTCGGCTCAAGTGAACAGTCGTCCAACGGGGTGTCAGTGGTGCCTACCACCACCCGTTCATGCCAGGGCACGGCAAAAAGAACCCTGCCATCCGAAGTCTTGGGAATCATAATGGCTGAGTCGCCCTTTAAAAAATCCTTGTCCAGTATGATGTGAACGCCCTGGCTTGGTTTAACAAGAGGCGCTGCACCGGGATCGTCCATCTGTATGATTTCATCAACAAAAACACCAGTTGCATTAACCACACTTTTCCCATGCAGACTATAGGTTTTTCCACTTTCCATGTCTGTGGCTTTAACACCTGAAACAATTCCGTCACTCTTTTTTATAAGTCCGGTAACCTGCATATAATTGAGGAGTATGCCACCATGCTCAGCACAGGTCTGGGCCATGTTCACTGCCAGACGGGAATCGTCAAACTGCCCGTCATAGTAAATAACTCCTCCCCGCAGTCCTTCAGTTTTAAGGTTGGGAATGGCACGGAGAACTTCATCGGACGACAGAGACTGGGAAGGCCCAAGGCCGAGTTTGCCGGCCATCATGTCATAGACTTTCATGCCCACCGTATAAAACGGCCCATCCCACCAGTCGTAATTGGGGATGACAAAAGACTGATTTTTAACAAGATGAGGCGCATTCTGGCGCATCAGGCCGCGTTCATGCAAGGCTTCAAGTACAAGGGAAATATCTCCCTGGGCGAGATAGCGAACACCGCCATGTACCAGCTTTGTGGAACGACTCGATGTTCCTTTGGTGAAATCAGACTGCTCGAGCAGCAGTGTCCGATAGCCGCGTGACGCTGCATCAAGTGCTGTACCAAGCCCGGTGGCACCACCACCGATAACAATGATATCCCAGGGTGTATCCCCCTGAACTTCCAGACTTGCGAGCATTCTTTCACGTTTCATGGCTTTGTTCTCCTGTTGTCAGACGTTGTGGCCAGTCTGTTATGACACCTGCTCCTGCAGTCAGCATTTTTTTCGCCGATGTCATGTCATTGATTGTCCAGATATTTACCCGAAAACCTGCCTGCCGCAGATTGTTGAGCAGAAGAGAATCACAACTGCTCTGTTTAGGATGATATGCATCAGCAGACATGCTGTGAAGATATTGATTAAGGTTGGAAGGGTGTTTTTTGGCCGTAAGAACGCCAATACCAATATTTTTATCTATTTCTTTTGCCCGATGCAGATATTCATGCCTGAAAGATGATAGCAGAACAAGATCCATGGTTTCAGTGTCTCTCAGCATCTCCATGATTTTGTCCACAATGGCAGTATCACCTGCAGGCGTCTTCAAATCTTTTATCTCAACATTTACCGGAAAAGAATGCTTTTTTGTAAACTCCAGAATTTCAGACAGCAGTGGAATTTTCTGACTTTTTATTATTTCCTTTTCCTCTGGTACCACCTCACCACTGGCGACAGTACCAAAGGGGTCGTCTTTCAAAAACCAGGATCCGGCACCAAGCTGTTGCAGCTCCTCTGCTGTAAACTGATCGACCTGCTGCTTCTCTCTGTCTTTAAAAAATTTGTTTGTTTTAATATCAGTGGTGCGCTCCAGATTCTCATCATGGAAGATGATCAGCTGGCCATCACTGCTCGTTCGTACATCAGTTTCCCAGCAGTGTGCTCCGCAATTCTTTGCTTTTTCCATGGACAGCACAGTATTTTCAGGCGCAATGGAACGTGCTCCCCGGTGGCCGCAAATAAAACCATTTTCCGGCAGATGATCAAAAAACATTTTAGTGCCTTACTCCTTAGATCCTGTCTTAAAAAACAGGAAAACGGTAATCGCTGTTAAAATTAATGGATTGGACAACCACCAAGGCACTCCAATGTCGAGTAATTAAAATTTTTTACCGCAGGAATGTTGCCAGCTGAGTTTCGTTAACAGCCACTTTATTCTTTTTTATTATCCCATAGATCCGGATATAATTCTCTTGCACAATCAGGGCAGATACCATGGGTGAATTCCGCATCAGAATGTTCCCGAATATAGTCGGCGACTTCATGCCAGTAGTCATCATCGTCACGGATTTTCTTACAGTTGCAGCATATCGGCAGCATTCCGGACAACACTTTAACTCTGTCAAGAGCAGCCTGCAACTCCTCATTACGATCGTGCATTTCGCTGTTGAGATGCTGGAGCTGCATTGTATTTTCAAACCGGACAGTGGCAATTATGATTGCCCGCTCAATTTCCTTGGCAGTCGGCATTTTCACCAGATAGGCACCCGCTCCGGCCTCGCCTGCCTGCTTGGCCAGATCAGGTGTATCGTAGGCGGAAAGTATCACCACAGGTGTTGGACAGATTTTAAAAATCTGCTGGGTTGCCTCCAGGCCATCCATATCCGGCATTTTGATATCCATCAGGACAACATCGGGCTGCAGAGATTGAGTCATACCCACCGCCTGCCGCCCATCCGGAGCCTTTCCCAGCACAATGTATCCAAGCTGTTCCAGTTTCTGTTGAATTGTTTCACTAATGATAAAGTCATCTTCCGCAATCAAGACATTTATGTTTTTTGCAGACAGCATAGCCTACTCCACGTCTCTGATGAACTGAATTGACACCACTGCTCCCTGGTCATTACGAAACTCTATTGTACCCCGCAGCGAGTGACAGACGGTATTTTCCATAAGATACATCCCCACTCGACGCTTCTCTCCGCGTAGCACAGTTTCAGGAAATCCCGGTCCGTCATCCCGGAAGGAAAATCTGATATATCTGGTATCTTTTTCTCTACAGATATCCACTCTGACATGGGTTGTTTCACTGTCAGAGGCCGCATATTTGATCACATTGGTGGCCAGTTCATTGATAACAATGGCCAGATTATGCGCATCCTTTGGTGTAACAGTCACCTGGTCAGTAGAGATGACCTCTACAAGAACCTGTCTGTCCTGCGGGAATACCTGCAGGGCAGAACTGCTCACCTGCAAGACAAGATCACGCAGGAAAAGGGGCGACCAGCTGGAATCGGACAACAATTGATGCACTGTTGACAAAGCCTTGATTCTGTTTGTCAGGTCATTCAGCATGGCGCCATGGCTACGCTCTGACAACGGTTCCTGAACATGGCGTTGCTCGATGTACAGCATACCTGAATGGCAGCCAGATTATTTTTTACCCGATGGTTCACTTCTCTTAAAAGCAGATCTTTAGTTTTGGCATCCTCCCTGGTTTGTCGATAGAGACGGGCATTATCTATGGCGATGGCAGCCAGTGTTGCCAGAGATTCGGCAAGATGGATATCATCAGAGTCAAAGCGGTTCTCTGTTTTGTCTCCTAAATGCAATGCCCCGACAGTTCCATTTTTAGTTTGCAGCAACAGACAGAGAATAGAACGTAAATGGATATTTGGTGATGCTGCAGCTCTTCTGAACGGGAGTCTGGTACACCGCAGATCAGGGATATTCAAACATTTTCCATTTTGAACCACCCACTCAACCATGCTCTTGCTTTGCTCTAGACTGAAGTTCCAATAGTAACTATTCCTAAAAAGTACCTAACTATTTCAAAATTTATATAAAATTTTCAAAAAGTGTCTTTTTTGCTGGAAATT
>DQTH01000104.1 GCA_015662865.1 Desulfocapsa sulfexigens | reverse complement strand
CTCGATGTTTGTGCTTCCACTGTAAATGGTGCTCAACTAAATACTGAAATAGCTACGCGGGAAATCATCGAATCGGGTTTTCGGGCAGGCACTAATTATAAAGGTTTTAACACCCCGGGTGTTAAAAAAAACCATATACGGAGAACAACATGAGTAAGCTTAAGCTTGGTCTGCCAAAGGGAAGTCTTGAGAAGGCAACCATTGAACTTTTTGAAAAGGCAGGATGGCTCATCAAGCCAAAGTCCAGGAATTATTTTCCTGAAATTGATGATCCTGAACTTGCCTGTTCAATTTGTCGACCTCAGGAAATGTCTCGCTATGTGGAGTCAGGAATGCTGGATGCCGGTATTACAGGTAAGGACTGGACCATGGAAAACGAGTCCGAGGCTGTACTTGTCACTGAGCTTGTCTATTCTAAAGTAAGCAGAAAACCAACAAGGTGGGTCATTGCTGTAAAAGGTGATTCTGATATTACCTGTCTGGAAGATCTTGAAGGCAAGAAGATTTCCACAGAACTGATCAATGTCAGTAAACGTTTTTTTGCTGAAAAGAATATCAATGTTGATATTGAATTTTCGTGGGGTGCTACAGAGGCAAAAGTCGTTTCAGGACTGGTTGATGCGATTGTAGAGGTTACAGAGACGGAAAGTACAATTCGTGCCCATGGCCTTCGTATTATATATGAACTGATGGAGTCCAATACTCAGTTTATTGCAAACCGAGATGCGTGGAATGATCCATGGAAACGTGAGAAAATAGAGAATATTGCCATGATGCTTCAGGGATCACTGAAAGCTGACAGGATTGTCGGCCTGAAAATGAATGTACCTGAGGATAAGTTGAAAGATGTTATTGATATTCTTCCGAGCCTGAATGCACCAACTGTGGCCAATTTATATAATACGGCCTGGTTTTCTGTGGAAACCGTTGTTTCCGAGGATGTGGTACGGGATTTAATTCCGACTCTCACAAAAGGTGGAGCTGAAGGAATAATAGAATATAAGCTGAGCAAGGTTATATGAAATTTGTAGACATCAAATTTCTCTTAAGTGTTCATAAGCTTTCACAATTACCACCGCCAACGCTTCCTGAAATTGCCTTTGCCGGCAGGTCCAATGTTGGTAAATCCTCTCTCATCAACACCCTTGTTGGAAGAAAAGGACTGGTAAAGACCAGTGGCCGACCAGGGAAAACTCAAGGGCTGAATTTTTTCCAGCTGGCTGATCAGGCCTATTTTGTCGATTTGCCGGGATACGGTTTTGCCAGGGTCTCTCAGGGAATGCAAAATAACTGGCAGACTCTCATTACCAGTTACCTGGAAACACGTACAATCCTCGGTTGTGTTGTGGTTATTATGGATATCCGCCATGGTGCCAAGGTTCAGGATACTCAACTGATTTCCTGGCTGAAACAGCAAAAAATAGCTTACCTGCCCGTGTATACAAAAGTTGATAAACTGTCAGGCAATGCCAGACAAAAAAATGCTGCCGCACTTGATGCCGGTCACACAATTAACTCCAGTCAGCGTATTTTGTTTTCTGCCAAGAGCGGACAGGGGAAGGAAGAGCTGGAGAGAGCTCTTGCATCTTTTGTTGTAATAGGGTAGATATTTTTAACATAGGTAGTACACCGTTAAACGATCTTATAAACTGCTACAATGTAGACAGGGTCTATAATACAACGATCCAGGTAAGGAGCTTTGTTATGTCACTTCGTACAGAATGGCCATGCTGGGAAATTATGAAATGTAATGAATCCCAGAAGTGCCCTGCAAAGGAAAATACAACAAAACTCTGCTGGGAAATAATTGAAGAAGTTGACAAAGTTTCTTTCAATATCTGCAGGGATTGTCTTGTGTATGTTTCCAATCAGAAGGACTCTAAATTCACTAAAGAAGAAATCTTATCCATTATGGCTCAAAAGGGTGTGAATGTTCTAAATGCTAAAAAATGCCCTTTGAATGAGAATTGTAATAGTGACGGAGAAGATAAGTAGTATTTTTTCCAAATAAAGACTTTTAGAAAAAGGGAGAGGGAGTTGGTGAGCGGTTTGTTCACCAACTCCTTTTTTTTGCATTTAACTTTTACTGATCTGATTTTAGAACTGCAAGGAAAGCCTTTTGGGGGATATCAACATTACCCACTGTTTTCATACGTTTTTTTCCAGCCTTTTGTTTTTCCAGAAGTTTTCGTTTTCTTGTGATATCACCACCATAGCATTTAGCTGTAACATCTTTTCGCAGAGCGGAAATATTGGTTCTGGCCACAATGGTCCCACCAATGGCAGCCTGGATTGCTATTTTGAACATTTGCCTGGGTATTTCCTCTTTTAATCGCTTACAGGCTCGAAGACCTCTGGCTCTGGCATTTTCACGGTGCGCTAGCTGAGAGAGGGCGTCAACAATCTCACCATTTACAAGTATATCCAGTTTCACAAGGTCACTTTTTCGGTAATCGTACAGTTCGTAATCAAATGAGCCATAGCCCTGGGTTATGGATTTGAGTTTGTCATAAAAATCATAAATAACTTCGGCAAGAGGCAGCTCACAGGTAAATTCAATTCTACCGGGCATTGGGTAGTGATAGTTAGTGTTTTCGCCTCGTCGTTCCATACAGAGTGTCATTAACGCACCCATATATTTATCAGGGATTAGAATGGTCGCCTTAATATACGGTTCTTCAACTCTGTCAATCTGCATAGGATCGGGAAAATATGCGGGATTATCCACTTCCAGCATGGTTTTATCTTTTAAATAGAAGTTGTATTTTACCGATGGAACGGTGAGGATCAAAGAGATGTCAAATTCACGTTCCAGTCTTTCCTGGATGACTTCAAGATGCAGCAGACCAAGGAATCCACACCTAAAGCCAAAGCCAAGGGCAGCAGAAGTATCTTTTTGAAATGTCAACGCAGCGTCGTTTAGTTGCAATTTTTCAAGAGCTGTGGCCAGATCCTCATAATCATCTGTTGATATGGGGTAGATGGATGAAAAGACGACCTGTTGAATCTCCTTAAAACCAGCCAGTGCGTCCGAGCATGGATTTTCGGCAAGAGTAATGGTATCTCCGGGCCTGGTATCGCTAACGGTTTTCACTCCAGCAAGAATATATCCAACTTCTCCTGCAGCTAACCGCTTTGCAGGTTCTCTTTTAACCCTGAAATATCCAACTTCTTCCACTCGGTATTCTGCATTGTTGGACATGAATTTAATTGTGTTTCCAGCTTTAATGGATCCATTGACCATTTTTATGGAGATAATTGTTCCGCGAAAAGGGTCGTAGTTGGCATCAAAAATCAATGCCTGAAGAGGCGCATCTGAGGAGCCCTCAGGAGGAGGAATGTGCTTTACAATTGCTTCCAGAATCTCTCCAACACCCTGACCAGTTTTAGCAGAACAACGCTGGATGAGTTCTTCATCAAGCCCGAGATCTTCTTCAATCTGATCTGCAACTTTTTCAGGTTCTGCGGAAGGGAGGTCGATTTTGTTTATAACAGGAATGATTTCAAGATCATTTTCCATGGCAAGATAAAGATTTGCCAGCGTCTGAGCCTCAACACCCTGAGCAGCATCGATTAATAAAAGTGCACCTTCACATGAACTGAGGGCTCTGGAAACTTCATAACTGAAATCCACATGTCCTGGCGTGTCGACGAGGTTAAGAATGTACTGTTTGCCATCCTCCGCTTTATAAGGCAGACTGATTGTCTGGCTCTTTATGGTAATCCCTCTTTCCCTTTCGATATCCATGTTGTCGAGCAGCTGATCATGGAACTCACGATCGCTAACCTGTTCACAAAGCTGGATCATGCGATCTGCAAGGGTTGATTTGCCGTGATCAATATGGGCAATGATGGAAAAGTTTCGTATGTTTTTCATAATTATTAAAGAGTAAGTGGAAATTCATTCAAGATGACAAGGATATTAGCAGAAAATCATGCCTTTTAGCATATATAGAAAAACAATAAAATAGAATTTTATTTCCCTCAATAGATAGGTTAGTATTAGTGTGACTATTTTTGAGATGAAGGAATCAATTTAATCGTATAAAAAGCCAATAGTTATTGGGAGAAAGCTTCATTCCGTATCATATATAATGATTGCCTTTTCCGATATCAGTAGTAATAATATTAGATTACTTGTTATCAAAGGCGCCTGCCTTCACAGGAAAACTGCTGGCGATAGTCCTGTGTCGCAACGTATAGTGGTTTCTGAAACGTTTTGATTCTCAATAGAACTGTATTTTACAGACAGTTACCTGTATGGATATGAGATAGAGGATATGGCCTCAAAGAAAAAAATAAAGAAAAAAATAGACCGTAAAAAGTTTAAAAAGACTGAACCTCAGCAGCATCCTCTGGTAGCTATTTCTGAGGAAACGAATCTGCCCACTGTCAGTAATCCTGCTCTGCACAGGTATCTTCAGGAAATCAGTCAGTATGAATTGCTCAGTCGCGAAGAAACAGCTGAACTTGCCACACGGTTTCGTGAAGAAGGGGACCAGGATGCTGCATATAGGCTGGTATCTGCAAATCTTCGTTTGGTTGTTAAAGTTGCAATGGATTTTCAGAAGTACTGGATGCAGAACTTTATGGATTTGATTCAGGAAGGAAATGTCGGGCTTGTCCAGGCTACGAAAAAGTTTGATCCATACCGTGGAGTGAAGTTTTCCTATTATGCCGCCTATTGGATTCGCGCTTATATCCTTAAGTTTATCATGGATAACTGGAGGCTTGTTAAAATAGGGACCACACAGGCCCAGCGAAGGCTCTTTTTTTCTCTTAACAAAGAAAAAAAACTGCTCGAAGCCCAGGGATTTAAACCTGAAGTAAAACTCCTGGCAGAGAGACTTAATGTTAAGGAGAGCGAAGTTATAGAAATGAGTCAACGGATGGATAGCTGGGATGTATCACTGGAAAGTCCTGTACGGTCTGACTCTGACGACGAACAGAAAAGTTTTATCCCGTCAAATGGGCCGGCAATTGAAGATATTGTTGCCGGAGAGCAGATGAAAGATCGTCTCGCTGAATTACTGACCGTTCTTAAGGTAAAATTAAACGATAAAGAGCGAATGATTCTTGAAGAAAGGCTGCTTACTGACGAGCCACTTACTCTGCAGACCATCGCAGACCGTTTTGGCATTTCTAGGGAAAGAGTTCGCCAGATTGAAGTGAATTTACTGAAGAAAATGAAAAAATATCTGGAAGCTGAAATGCCTGATATTATAGATTTCTTCGATGGAAAACGTATGGTGCAGAAAGTATGAGAGTTCCGTTATTAGACCTGCAGAGCCAACTTCAGCCTCTGCGTGAGGAAATTATAAAAGCAGTGACCGCTGTTGTCGATTCAACAATGTACATACAGGGTCCAGAAGTTGTTGGACTTGAAGAAGAAGTTGCTTCATATTGTAACGCATCCGGCGCAGTTGGTGTTTCCAGTGGTACGGATGCATTGCTGGTATCCCTTATGGCTCTTGGAATCGGTCCCGGGGACAGGGTCCTCACCACTTCTTACTCTTTTTTTGCTACCATGGGGGTTATCCTCCGTTGTGGAGCAGAACCGGTTTTTGCAGATATTGACCCGGTTTCTTTTAATATTGATCCTCTAGAAATGGCCAGGGTTCTAGAAGCAGATAAAACCCGTTCAATCAAGGCAATAATACCGGTACACCTGTATGGACAGTGTGCTGACATGGCTTCTGTCATGGCACTTGCAAAGCAGTATGACATACCTGTCATAGAAGATGCTGCTCAGTCAATTGGATCTGAATATCCTGACAAGTCCGGTGGCTGGAGCAAAAGTGGTACCATGGGCCAGGCCGGTTGTTTTTCCTTTTTCCCCAGTAAAAATCTTGGTGGAATAGGGGACGGGGGCATGGTCATCAGTAACGATAAAGAATTTGCTGAACATGTTCGCATGCTTCGTAATCATGGGGCCAAGCCAAAATATTATCATGCAAAAATAGGTGGCAACTTTCGCCTTGACCCTGTTCAGGCAACTGTATTGCGCATCAAACTCAAGCATCTTGAAAAATGGCATGCTGCCAGAAGGAAAAATGCGGATCATTACAATGAACTGTTTTCCGACTCGCATCTTGTCCAGGATAACAAAATAAAACTTCCGGTCCCAGTCTACAGAAAACAGGCTGAATCATCAGGAATTGAAAAAAATTACCACATATACAACCAGTATGTTTTAAGAGTTGACAAAAGAGATGGTTTGATTGACTGGCTTCGCTCTCAGGATATCGGCTGCGAGATTTATTATCCCCTTTGTCTTCATGAACAGGAATGTCTGCAGGGAAAGATTGACAAGCCTTCTTTACCCCATGCAGAAGAGGCAGCACGCACGACAATTGCGTTACCAATATACCCGGAATTATCAACCAGTATGCAGGAATATGTTGTTGAGCAAATCATTGCTTTTTATAAACATTGATTGGATCTATCGTGAAATCGATATTTTCTGATGCGAAATAAATATTTCTTATTCTCCTACAGCAATTTTATACGTTTTAATCTTTCAGGTGTCATTCTTTTTACCTCCCTTGTCTTCTCCTTCACAGGCAATGCAACAACAGATTCTCTTTCTTCTCCTGCCGCAAACTCTGAACTTGTTTTAAAAGGGACCCATAATCAGCCGGCATGGATGACAATCTGGGAGAAAGCACGACTCACTGCCAAGCGTGGAGAGACTCAGGAGGCCGCTGCAATATATAAAAAGCTTTTGATAGAAAGACCTCAGATTGAGGAGGCTTTGCGTGAGTATTCACTGGTATTAATGGAACTGATGCAATGGGATGACGCCTGGACTGTCCTGCAAAAGCTTCTCGAGATTGATCCGGAATCTCTTGAATACAAATTTTATGCAGGAAGAGTTGCTCTAGCCCAGAAACGATACCTGCGCGCATCAACTTTCATGGGGCAGGTTTATACCATGTCGCCGGCTGCTCCGTGGTCAGTTGAGGCTCTAAGAGGTCAAATCGTCTCATTGCAGAAACTTGGGCGGGAGGATATGGCATATCCATTGCTTGAGCAGCTCTATCTTCTGGTGCCACACGAAGAAGAAACAATTCGCAGGCTTGCAAGGGACAGCATAAAACTTGGACATGTTGAGAAAGCAGAGTCCTATTACAAAACTCTAGTGAGCGAATTCGACTCTACCAGCCGCGATTATCTTGAAGCTGAGCCACTGTTTGAGAATTCTGGTGCCAAAGAAATGGCAGTGCGCTGCTGGCAGGGCTATCTCTCTTTTCATCCTTTTTATATTCCTTTTCATAAAAAGCTTTCCAACTATTATCTTGAAAATGGTCAGGAAGCTAAAGCTCTCCCTCATTTTTTAGTAAGAATTGCCCACGGAGAAGATACACCACAGACTTTTCTGCAGACAGGGAAATTGTATCTTTATCAGGAAGGCCGACCGGATAAGGCACTTTACTATTATGATGAATATAGCAAAAGGAGCCCCAACGATAAAAAAGTATTATCAGAAATAAAGCGGATACAGGCAGTTTTAGCCAATGATCTGCTTGTCATTGTAGAAAACGAGGGAGCTTGGACATTGTGGCGGGATCTGGCCAAAGTGATTCCAGATCGATTAGCTGTATACTACTCAATGGCAGATCAATTGGAATCTCTGGGGAAGGATAAAGAACTTCTTGAAGTGCTGGAGATCATCCATAAACATAATCCTGATGACCAGAACATTCTCTTTCAACTGGCAGAATTATATTTCAAACGGAATGATTTAGCGGCCAGTACCAGCGCTCTTGATTCATTGTCAAATGACAGGCAATCAGGCAGGGAATATCTCTTTCTGCGAGCAAAAATACAAGAAAAGCAGGGGAGACTCCCCCTGGCACTTAAGTACTACAGGCAATATCTGGAAAATAATAGAAATGATTATCCAGTTCTACTGGCCACCATGAAACTTGCCGCAGATATTGGACTTATCCATGAACTGCAATATTTCTACGAGCTACTACCCACCAAAAGAGAGAATTACAAAATTAACAAGGAAGGAAATCTGCTTTATGCAAAAGGTCTTCTTCACAATAAATTGTATTCCACTGCTGGAAATGTGTATCGAAAGCTTCTGCAAACATACACATTTTCTAAAGAGGAAACATTTTTTGTAAGTAAGCAAATTATAAAAACTCTGCAATTTGACAAAGAATTCTTTGAAGCAGAACAACAATTACGAATTCTACTGACCGAAGAAGGTGATTTTCAGGAACTTGTACATCAATTAATCCAGACCAGTTTACTTGAAAAAAACTGGAAAAATGCATGGAAATGGTATGAGGTTCTTGTCCATGGGTCTTCTCATGAGCTGTGGGACCATTTTATTCAGAAACTTAGGATTTATGCAGAATCAGGGAAGATTGACGTAGCCATTGCCATAGCCGAGGATTATCTGGCTGGAAAGGGATATTTATGTTCCGAAATTGCAAGCCAGTGTCTTGAGTTGAAGACATTACTTACTGAATTCTATTATGGTGAGGGAGCGTACAATAAAGCTAAAGATGTTCTGGAATCGATAATTCAATATTCACCTGATAATCCCGCATTGCTCGCTCTAAAACAACTTATTCAGAGAAAACTCGTTACCAATGATGGCTCCCTTGCCTTGTCAGTAGAGGAAGACAGCAACAAAATATCTACCTTGGAAACTTCTATTTATTTGGGGAAGTTGGGAGAATATCAAACTGCCCTTCAAATAACCAAAAAACATCTGCAAAACAGGCCGGCTGATATCCGGGCAAAAGCGCTCTATGCCCAATATCTTGCTGCATCCGGTGATGATGAATCCGCTCTAATTTCATATAAAGAACTTAGTGAAGAATTTCCCGGAGAATTGAGTTTTAGAAATGCCATTTACAAATTAGAGTTTAAAATGGCCATGTTCAAAGGTTTAATTGAAGAACTGGCCCCTGACTGGCAAGAGGTGAAAATTGATAAATCACTTCTTATCCCTCGAAAAGTACCACCAAAGGTGGATTCGCTTTCCCATTCAAGCAAAATTCTACTAGCCAGGACATTCTGGGCAACCAAAAGGTGGAACGATGCATTACTGCTGTACCGGTCACTATTGCAACCTCCTGTGGAACAGGAGTTTTCTGAAAAACTGAAAAATGAAAATATTTCGTTGATACTTCCTCCCCCTGAGAGAACATTTCTAAATGTTATCACCTTCACATCGCCTGCTGAACCTGACAGGTTATCTGTAGTGATGGATCCGGAGTTCACGAGGCAAAATAAAACGAAACCAGTGGCTGCAATTGCTGCAAACCTCTATGCGTCCTATCGCTGCCAACAAATGGTCAGTGAAGAATTATCTGTTCGTGAGGCCATGTCTGATGGTAATTACTACCAGGCAATGAAAGAATATCAGAAGCTCCTCAACAGTGATTCATCCACGGAAAGTCTTTTTGATTTGGCAGGAGTTTACAGCCGGTTAGGTTTTTCAGGAAAAGAGGCAGCTCTCTATGAAACATTAAAGGATAAAAGTCCCGACTATCCGGAGCTTGATGAAGCCATTGAACGAAATAGTCTGAAGAGACAGCCTCGGATAATTCCTTTTGTTTCAATCGATAAATTAACCGGCAGAGACGGTTATTATGACAAAAGGCAGCGTACCGGCGGCTTACAGACCTGGTTCATGCCGAGCTTGAAACATGAATTCCTTCTGGATATGCGTCGTATTTACAGTAAATCTGATAAAGTTGAGCAGGATCTCTGGTATAATCACATTAAGGCAGACTTAACCTGGAGTCCTGTTTACGATCTTGATTTTCTTTTTGGAATTGGTGAAAATTTTGGCGATGGTGAGTCCGGAAACACATTCCTTTACGATCTGCGAGTAAACGGCAGAATTGGAGACATGGTACAGGGATATCTCGGTTTGTCTGAAGATGCTGTTGATGATACCGTCGAATCTTTAACACGAGCCATCAGTAAGAAAGAGTATAAGGCTGGCGTAAGTCTGGATGTGCTACCGCGTCTTTTTGTAGGAACTGATTATCTTTTCACCGAATATTCAGATGGTAATCATCAGAACAGGTATGAGCTCTGGTCCTCGTATATTCTTCATAGCGAACCGACTTTACTTAAATTAAGATATGGCTATGAGTTTTCCCATAACGATGACGCGAACCAAAACAGAGACTTTTCCTTTGCATCAGGCTTTTCACCTTTTGATCATCCATACTGGAGTCCAAAAGAATACTGGCAGAGTCTTTTTACAGTCTTTTTTGAGCATCAACTGGCTGAAGATGTCCTTGGACGTGGGGCTCCAAGCTATTATTCCCTTGAATATTCTTTTGGTTATGAAATAGGCGGTTATGGAAATCATGAAGTTAAAGCTGATATTTTCCTTGAAATGAACCGTGATTTTTTATTAAATACCAGTTTAGATTACTCTCAAGGTTCAGAACAAAAGGAATTTAATTTTTTATTTTCTATTATTTATCGCTGGTAAACACTGCTTGGATACCCTCCTGTAAAGTCTGACTTTACAGGATTTGTTTTTTTATTTGGAGGAATGAATGGTTGAACGTGTACCGATGTCCCAAACAGGCCATCAGAAGTTAAAAAAGGAATTAAACAATCTCGAACGTGTCGAAAGACATGAAGTAGCCAAAGCTATTGGAGTCGCAAGAGAACATGGAGATCTGAAAGAAAATGCAGAATACCATGCGGCCAAAGAGCGTCAGGGGCTGATAGAAGCACGTATAATGGATTTAAAAGACAAGCTCGGTAGGGCTGAGGTTATCGATTGTACAAAGGTTGATTGTTCCCGTGCAGTATTTGGAACTGTGGTTGCGCTACTCGATATGGATACTGACGAAGAAATTACTTATCAGCTATTGGGGCCGGAGGAATCAAGTGTGAAAAAAGGTTCAATATCCGTTTTTGCTCCTTTGGGGCGAAGCATTCTTGGCAAAGAGGTTGGAGATGACGTGCTCGCTCAGACTCCTGGTGGAACCAGAGAGTTTGAAGTTATCTCAATCTCAGCATCTCCTTTCAATTAAGGATTAGCGTGATTTGGCATCCGGCTCCAGAATACCACTAAGAAAAATTTCAAGAACCTGCTGAGTTGTTTCTTCAACTGTGTATTCTGTAGCCATGCTGACAGTCCAGATACGTGAGATTTCATCAAGTGCACCAAAAAATGCCCTTTTAGCAATTCCTGGCTGTATGGAAGTGCGATAGACTGACTGTTCCTGGCCAAGCTTAATTATTGACGAAATGATATTGATATATTCGCTGAATTTGTTATTGCGGTAGTCTTTAATCAGCTTGGCACTTTGCCTCAGCTCAATTTGAATGACCTCTGCCAGGTTTTTGTTTTTCTTCATGGCAGTAAGGTGCTTTTTAGCAAAGATTTCCAGCATTATCCTCGGATCATCTTCAGCAGCAAGTAGTTTTTTTACCTGTACGATCAGACTTCCGATTTCCTCTTCAAAAACAGAGATCAGGATATCAAATTTGTTATTGAAGTAGAGGTAAATAGTTCCATCAGCCACCTTGGCTTCTTTGGCAATATCAGATATCCTTGCATTAAAAAAACCTTTCTTGGCAAAGACCTTGGTTGCTGCGTGAATTATTTTCGAATGTTTATTTGCTGCCTTCATCGGTTTAAGAGTCGTTCATGGACTTTATAGGTGTATATCTTGAAGTAATCATAATAATCATAAAGGGATATGTGGTGAATGGCTACTCATTCATTGTATTCCAATAAGCAAAATTGTCAATCTTTTGTCTTGGTAATTGTAATTTTTTTTATTTAAATCAACAGGAGGGTGTTGAAAAGTAACTGACCAAAGCCGCTTTTCAACTATGCT
>DQTH01000289.1 GCA_015662865.1 Desulfocapsa sulfexigens | reverse complement strand
TGGCTACGGCAGTTGCGGGAAGATGAAAAAAACAAAAATGACAATCAAAGCATAGTTGAAAAGCGGCTTTGGTCAGTTACTTTTCAACACCCTTCATTAAACATTCAAAATATAATTATTTTTTGGGGAGAGCCTAAAAAGAGATAATACTTTAAAGCTAGCCCTTAGCCATGGATAAAAGCAAGCAAAAAAGCAATGAGAGGAAAAAGAAAGAGATGTTCTTGAAGTATGAAAACAGGAGTTTGGACAAAAGAATGCACGTATTGTGCAACTCTATTCTTTCTGAGTGAAAAAGATCATTTTCCTGAATCAAAACCTGCGAATAAAAAAAGCTGCAACCTTACGGCAACATCGTAATACAGTGGGTTCTTTACGGAATTTAGGAATCGACAAAGGACGATAAGCCGTGGTCTGACCAAGGTCAGGAAGAACAAGCTTTTTAGAAGGAACGAGATGTAAAACTGCCTCCAAATGCCATTTTTTCATGGAAATCCCCCGCTGAAGAAGTACCAAAAAAAATGCCCAACCCTAAAAACTTCAACAGACTACCATAGAGACCCGTTACTGTCAACAGGAAAAACACAACATATTGAGACAGACACCCCCTAACACACTCTATGATGTAGGGCAACCCGATTTCAGAGGAACATCACTTCTCCTGTTTTTGCCAGGTACCATCAAGATAGAGATAATGCGGGTTGAAGCGGCTCTTATAATTCATGGCAGCCACCTCCTCTATGAAATATCCCAGGTAAAGATAAGGAATATCTAGCTTTAGGCAGGTTTTTATCATAGTCAAAATATTAAAAGTACCCGGGCTTCTGGCTGCATCATCAGGATCAAAATAAAAATAGACAGCATTCATCCAGTTATTGCCTACATCGATAATTCCTGTGCCGACAAGCCGTCCCTGCAGACGGTAGCGAATTTCCATCCCTGGAATAATCCGGTTCAGGAAAAAGCCTTCGTAATAGGATTTTCCATCATTTTTTTTATGGGGATAGCGATGGCGGAGGAATTTATCACAAAGAGCAATGTTTTCATCACTTGCCCCAAGTGGAGCAAATTCAATTTCAAGGTCCCGGTTCTTCCTAAGCACTCTGCGCTGATTACGATTCAGCTGTATCTCCAGGGGATGAAGACGGATGGGAATACAGGCAGAACAATCTGAACAATGCATGGTATAGAGACAATTTCCGTTCCGCCTGTAACCGGAAGCGAGAAAGAGCTCCATGGCATGATCAGATAGAGGGGAAAACAGTGCCTGGTAAAAACAGGCATCATGGGGAAGATGGTAGGGACAATCCACAGCCATCTCAGCAAAGAACCGCCCTACCTGAGACTCAAGCAGGCTAAACTCCTGTGCACACTGTTCATCGTAAAGAGACATAACTATACTTGCAACCAATCACAGGGTACGCAACCACCCAGAGAATACCATCAGTCCTGTAAGCAGTCTCAGGGTGGTTCAGATGTGCGTGATCGCAATCCGTAATTATAGCCGACACCTATATTACGGGTTGTGAGCACCTACAGCTGGACCGCCCTGTGATCGCTTACCAATATTTACCTGAAAACTATACTGTTCTACACCAGCCCCTGATCAAGCATGGCATTTACAACCTTCACGAAACCTGCAATATTGGCTCCCGCCACGTAGTTACCCTTCGCTCCATAGCTTTCGCTGGCATCAACACAAGTGTTGTGAATACATTTCATAATTTCCTTAAGACGACTATCAACCTCCTCTCTTGGCCAGGAGAGACGCATAGAGTTTTGCGCCATCTCAAGCCCTGAAACCGCAACTCCTCCGGCATTTGCTGCTTTACCCGGAGCATACAGCAGTCCATGGTCAATAAAAAGATCCACCGCGGCCGGAACTGAAGGCATATTGGCACCCTCGCTTATCAAACTGACGCCATTATTAACAAGATTTTCTCCATCTTTTGCATTGATCTCGTTCTGGGTCGCACAGGGGAACGCGCAATCAGCCTTATGTGCCCAGAGTGGATTGTAATCGCGTTCCGGATCAATGGGCGTATAAACTGCATTGGGGTAGTTTTCCACATACTCGGCTATTCGACCACGCCTGATATTTTTCAACTGCTGGACATAGGTGAGTTTGTCTCGATCAATCCCCTCTTCGTCAAAGACATATCCGGATGAATCAGACAGAGTCACGACCTTACCGCCCAGGTCAATTACTTTTTCCGTGAGATACTGGGCCACATTTCCGGACCCGGATACCAGACAGGTTTTCCCCTCCAGAGTTTCTTCCCTGGTGGCAAGCATCTCAGCCGCGAAATAGACAGTACCGTAGCCTGTTGCCTCCGGACGAATCAAGCTGCCGCCCCAATCCAGACTCTTACCGGTGAGTACTCCGGTGAACTCATTTCGGAGCTTTTTGTACATCCCGAAAAGAAACCCAATTTCTCGTGCTCCCACTCCAATGTCACCTGCGGGCACATCGGTATTTGGCCCGATATGGCGTGACAACTCTGCCATAAAAGACTGACAGAAGCGCATAACCTCTCCATCGGATTTTCCTTTGGGGTTAAAGTCAGAGCCACCTTTTCCGCCACCCATGGCAAGGGTGGTCAAAGAATTTTTAAACACCTGCTCAAAGGCAAGAAACTTTATAATCCCAAGATTAACTGAAGGGTGAAACCGCAATCCTCCCTTGTAGGGCCCGATTGCTGAATTCATTTCCACCCTGAAACCGCGATTCACATGCACCTGAGCATCATCATCCAGCCAGGGCACCCGAAACATGATCACCCGCTCAGGCTCGGTAATACGCTCGAGAACTGCCTGCCTCCGATATTCGGGATTGCGCTCAAGCACCGGCTTAACAGACTCCACAACTTCCTCAACGGCCTGATGAAACTCACGTTGCTCAGGATCCTTATTTTTAATCAAACTGATGATTTCAGTCATTGCAACAAACCTCCACAATTATATAAATGTTTTATGACGATTTCCAAAACGAAAATCATCTATCTTTTTCTATGAGCTTCCTCTTTGCAGACTTCCTGCTGCTGTTCTCCCTCGCCTTCGTAATAAAGAACAGCTATTTCTTCTTTGGCGTTACATTTCATTACAAATGGTGACGGCAGGCGAATATGACGAACAAAAGGGGTATCAACAAAATTTTCCTGCGCCATCAGCCAGTTCCAGTCCAAGCAGTCTCCGCAGTTCATTTTCCCTTTACAACTCCCTGTGCTGCCATCCTGTTTTTCCATTATTGTAAGGTATGGTATGCCAAGTGATGTAATATTCTGGAAAAAATGTGATCCCTGGGACGGGTCAGCATGCAGTGCCTTGTTTTGCAGCTCCACAATTGCACCAACCCCTGAAATATCACGCCACTGCACCGGAATACCAAGCCAAGGATCAGCAGAGCCCCATCGTCCCGGACCAATGAGCAAATAAGGACGGTCTTCTGCCTGCAGCTTGGCGTTGAATGTATTAATTTCCCCTGCTATGGTTCTTGTGGATCCGGCCTCAAAACTATCAGATCGGACCACCAGGATATCTGCAATATTGGTAAAACGACCGTGGCCCAGGCAGGATCTGGAGAAACAGAAGGCCCGGTTGATATCAAGGGTGCAGACAGCAACATCGTCATGCTCACCACCTGTAACCATGGGTCGCATCTGAAGAAAAAAGAATTCACTCCTGTTGATGTTTTTATCAAGGCGAACAGCAAATTCAATTTCCACATCACACCCCATACCCCGTTTGCCGATGTCGAGTAAATCCTGAAGAATTTCTGGCAGTGGAAAGAGCTTGTGTTTGAGGATTCTTGCAAAAGTCACGACTTTATGGCCTGGCAGAGCAGAATCACGTATGCGATTTTCCTCAGGGATATATGTTGAAGAGAGGAGTTGGACCGGCTCCTCATTTTCCGCATCCTGTACCAGTCGCTGGACAAGATTTGAGCCCTGTAAGGCCAGATTTTGGGTGTGGTTCATCATATCCAGTGCGTAAAAATTGCGCTGACAGTTTGCAAGAATATCTTCTACCGTTGAAAACTGGACAAGACTTGTCGGGTGGGCCGGAGAAAACCGCAGGGAGCGTTCTCCCTCAACAACGGTCTTACCAATGCCGAGTGCAATGTGAGCGATCCCCTCACTCGCCTTCATCTTCATCACCGGGTAATAATTATGCGACTGAGCAACACCTGAGATGTGCGGATACCAGTAGCCTTCCGCCTCCTGTCCCACAATCTGCTGAATAATTATGGCCATGGAATCCTCCCGTCCCTGTTCCGACACCTTGGAATAGGATCGGGGATTTTCAAACCAGGTGGAGGCATAAACAAGCTTAATAGCATCTTCAAGATGCTGACAGCGAACGGAAAATGAAGGGTGATTATTGGGAAGAAAATACGTGGAGTACAGCCCTGCATATGGTTTAAAATGGGCATCTTCAAGCAGACTGGAGGAACGGATAGAAACAGGAAAGGTAACCTTTGCAAGAAACCCTTTCAGATCCTCTTTTAACCAGTCCGGCAAGTCGGATGCAAGAAAAAGCCTGGCAATGGCATCATCTTCAGCACCTTTATCCAGACGTAAATTATTCTTGCGGATAAAATCATCAAAGCCATCTGCCGTCAAAACACAGGTTTTAGGCAAAATGACATTATTATCGGCCAGTGCCTTATGAGTACTTCGGGATTGCTGAAGCTGCATCCAGGCAAAAGCCAGGCCACGGCCTTTGCCTCCCATTGAGCCTCTTCCCATCTTGACAAAATTCATGATGTCCGGATCAAAACGATCACGGGAAAACCTGATCACCACACCCTGCTGCCGTAATTTGCGAAGTGAATGTACCTTGAAGACAATATCATCCCGCAAATCCGAACAGTCCTTGATCCCGCCGACATGGTCACGGTGCAAACGGGTTGCCAGTGCCACTTCAGCACGGGCCATGACCCAGTTGGAAAAATGGTTATGATCTGCATGATACCGGATAGACTCATCAGGAATTTTACGCAGTTGCTGCTCAAACTCGAAGAGATTAGAAGCATGTCCAATGGAAGTGCCGTCCGGCATACGGAAAACAAAGTCACCAAACCCTAGATGATTCATAAAAAATGAATGAATTTCATCTTTTATAAATGGTGAATTTTTATCAAGAAAAACAGCAGGGATGGCTTCAGCCCGTGATCGGTTATCAGGCTCTGATGAAAGCACCAGCATGGGCAGATCCGGAACCTCTTCCCGTATGCTTTCAAGTAAGCGCAATCCGGCAGACGGGTCTATTTTTCCTCGACGCGGAAAGCGTGCATCAGAAATAATACCAAACACATAGGGTTTATATGCCTCATAGAGAACCATTGCCTCTTCATAATTGATGGCAGAAAGAATTTTGGGCCTTGCCCTCATGCGGAGCAGACGGTGGGGTTCATTGAGGCTGTCATCAAGTACCGCCTGAGTCTGACGCACAACTTCATGGTAGAGAAGAGGAAGAAAAGTAGATCTGTAAACCGGAGAATCTTCCACCATGATGATCACTCTGACCATGGCTCGGGCTGTATCCGCGTCCACATTGACATGATCTTCAAAATTTTTGATCAGCGACAGGAGGAGGTCTGTTTCACAGCACCAGAGATAAATATTATCAATGGATTGGCAATCAACTCTGTCTGGCAGAGGATATATACCGCGAAGACTGTGGGCAATAAGAACGATCTGCTGAACAGGATGGACTTTTTTAATTGCGGCACCGAGTGCGAAAGCATCCATACCGCCAACATGGGGCATGGTAATAACAAGACCAAAGGCCTGTCGTCGCAGGATTTCAAGGGCTTCGCGACCGGAAGATACCAGGGTGATACGGGGAGCGCCGCTCAGATTCAGCCCCTGGTACTCATTGATGATCCGAGTTGCAAGGGAGCCATCCTCCTCCATGATAAAGGCATCGTAGGGGCTGGAAACAAGAAGTATCTCCTGCACCTTGAATGGCATAAGTTCGTGAAATATCTTAAAATGGGGATCAAAATCTGTAATTATCTTTCCAGAATCAAAACGCATGCAAATGTCCCCTTTTGGATGTTTGAATGGATGAATCAAACCGTCTAGATCAGTGTAGCATACTGAATATTATATGGGAAGAAAATGGACTGAGCTTTAACGGGCGAATCTGTTAACAACACAATCTCATTCAAGGCATGACAAAACTACTCTTTTCTCTCGTGTTTACACATTTAAGTACAGACTTTTCGGCTTTGCCCATGGTCAGAATATATTCCCTTCTAATTAATGGTTGCGGGGTCTTCAGCTTATCACTTATAGTGTATAAAACAGTTAATACTATAATCGTTGATTCCAGAAATATGTCTCAGGTATTTATTGTGTCTGTCAAACGAAGATGGTGCTGTTTCAACCTCCAGCCATGCTTTTACTGAAAAAGTAAAATGCACAAAAGGTTATATTTAACCCACAGAATACAGGATAAAATGGCTACCATCCCTCTCTTTTCCCGTCCTTTTTTGGCTGCACTTAAAGATCGACTGTTTCCTCCTGGCGTAACTTTAAATGATAATTCAAGAAAACGTGCCCTTCTCAATGGAATTTCGCTGATCGGTATTTTTTTTCTTATTTTGCTTGGCTCCATTGCTTCCTTGCAGGGGGAAACACTACTGGCAACCATTGATTTCCTGGTTGCCGGGCTTTTAATTGGACTATTTTCCCTCCTCTGGGTTAAAGGGTGCCTGAATTTATGCATCAATTTCAGCCTTACTCTCATGTTTTCCCTATTTCTTTACCTTTTTATTGATGGAGGCATTGCAGGGAATGCATTTTTATGGAGCTTCACCTTTCCTCTCTTAGCCTTTTTTCTGCTTGGCACAAAGAAAGGTGTTCTGGTCTCAGCAATCTACTATTTTTCATGTTTTGTTGTTATTTTACTTGATCTTAATACAGCTATAGCCATTGACCTGTACAATAAAAATTTTGCTCTTCGCTTCTTACCCTCTTTTGCGGTCGTTATCCTACTGGCCTTCAGCTATGAGCTTTTTCGGGAAAAATCCCAAAAGGCGCTAATTAAATTAAATGACAGTCTGGAACATGAAGTTCTCAAGCGAACCATGGAGTTGCAGCAGGAAGTAAAAGAAAAAACAATCGCTCAAAATGAAGCGATTAATGCAAAAAAAGAATGGGAACGAACTTTTGACGCAGTCCCTGACGAGATTGTAATATTAGATGCAAAACACCAGATTGTTCGGGCCAACAAGGCCATGGCCGCTGCCCTGAACATGCCTATAACAGAACTTATCAACACACCTTGCTACTACTCTATTCACGGCAAGAAATCTCCATCTCCTGACTGTCCCCACTCGAAACTTCTTGCTGATCATGCCGTACATCATCTGGACTTTTTCGATAATTACACACAGCGTCACCTTTCTGTTACTGTTTCACCACTGCATGACGCTCAGGGCAAATTCTTCGGTTCAGTTCGGGTAGCACGTGATATTACTGTGCAGAAAAATGCTGAGATAGAACGAAATAACGCCAAGGAACAATTACGCAAAGCTGAAAAAATGGAAGCCATCGGGCTCATGGCCGGTGGGGTCGCCCATGACTTGAATAATATTTTGTCCGGAGTGGTCGGGTATCCGGAAATGCTCCTTCTTCAATTATCTGAGGATGACAAATTTTATTCGCATCTGAAAATCATTCACGATTCCGGCAAACGTGCAGCAGCTGTTATTGAAGACCTGCTCACCGTTGCCAGGGGAGTTGCCACAGTAAGAAAGATCAGCTCTCTTAACACATTAATCAGAGAATATCTTGACTCCACTGAACTCAGAAATATTCAATCATTGCATCCTCAGGTAAATGTTGTCCTGGAGCTTGGAGCCATGCTCTGGAATATAAATTGTTCCCCTGTACATATTCAGAAATTGCTGATGAACCTGGTCAACAATGGTATTGAAGCAATAGAATCAAAGGGAGATGTTGTTATTCGCACTGCTAACAAGGTTATTGCTTCAGACAATGTAATAACTTCGCTTCAAGCCGGCGAGTATGTGGTATTGAGTATTCATGATACTGGTGAAGGTATCTCGGAATATGACCTTGGGAAGATTTTCGAGCCTTTTTATACAAAAAAAATGATGGGCCGCAGTGGCACCGGCCTGGGACTGGCTGTAGTCTGGAATATAATCATGGATCATGGGGCTGTTATTGACGTGAACAGCTGTGACAGTGGTACAACTTTTACAATCTATTTCCCTGCCTCTTCAGAAGAAAAAACAGTTCCTGAAACAGATACTGACATTGCCGGTCTGCAGGGAAGCGGCTCTGTTTTGATTGTGGATGATGAACAGGAACTACGTGAAATTGCAGCCCGGATGCTTGATTACCTCGGGTATTCGACAAATTCTGTTGCAAGCGGTGAGGCTGCTGTTGCTTTCCTCCAGGACAACTCTGTTGACATTGTACTCCTTGACATGCTCATGGAACCTGGAATGAACGGGCGCCGGACATATGAAAAAATTATAGCCATCTCACCCAAGCAGAAAGCAATTATTGCCAGTGGTTTTTCTGAAAGTGATGATGTTAAAGCTACATTGAAACTAGGGGCCGGAGGCTTTATTCAAAAACCATATACCATGGCACAACTTGGAGAAGCTTTGAAAAAGGAACTTTCAGATGGATAGACAGCAAAATCCAGGCATAATCGGGTGACACGAAAACGCGACGCCCCCCTGTCTATCTTACAACATGATTAACCTATTTCTGTGAGAGTAACTCCACACTATCAAGTGCTGATTTCTTATCTGTTTCAGATTCGCCTCTTCCCCAAAAGGTATCCCAACGAGCCTGCCTCACGGTCTGACTCGTGACCGGCGCATCAATCAATGCTGTACTGAAAGATTGCTGCCTGGCCAGCAGACAAAATGATTCCAGTTTTCCAGAAACCTGACCTGTCATCGCAGCAATCAAGGCAGGAAGGGCACAGGCCGGGAGCTGTTTTTGTTTCCATCCGCCGCCAGGCAAAGCAAACAGAAAACGCATACCGGAACGTCTTACGCGGTTACCCATATATACTTTCTGCACCAGTTGATCTGTGGGGATTGGAGGACGGGAAAAATCTACAATTGCAGCATTATGCGGAATAAACTCCCCAAGCCCTGATGCCATAAATTCTTCGCCTCTGGGCATTAGA
>DQTH01000241.1 GCA_015662865.1 Desulfocapsa sulfexigens | reverse complement strand
TAGTTATCCAAATGTTGGATAGGGAAAAGTTTTTTGACAAAGCTGTTGAGCAGAAATTACGATAACCTCAAAGTAAGGCTTAATCCTTACTTGCTGAAATCGCAATATTTTTTTGATAAATAGTATGGGATAATATGGTGTTCATTGCATTCTGCAGCCAAACAGAGATTGTTTTTCTTTATTATCAGTAAGACGCATAATACGATATTTCTATCACCTGGTTTAGGATGAAATGTCTTTATGTGACTGATATGAATAGTACTTTCCTAACAGTAGGACCAGTCGAGTGATTGGTCGAAAAACACTGTATTCCTTTTTCGTTGTTCGGGTACTGTACACACGGGGAGTTGAAGAAGGGAATAGATAAGAAATGTTTCGATAAGTGTCAGTGTAAGACAATGCTATCTATCGATACATCTGACACTCAGATGCCAGGGCACAAAGATTGAATAGCCTGCCACTGAAGTTTAAGCTTTTTCGCTGAAACCTTTGTTCCACCCTTGAGTTCAGGTGCAAAGACAGTCACCCGGAATTCATTGATCATTGATTTATAAAGTGCAATTTCCTGCCTGCATTCAAGGGGCAGGGTAGAACAATCGTCAGGTATTTTCTTGATTCTATCAAGATACGGTTCGAGTTGTTTAGCTTTGGTCTGATCTTTGGTAGGATTGGCGTGCGCGCGTTCGATACGGATCATGAGCGCCTGAAAAAATCGGGTGCAGCCGGTGAGGTCATCCACAGATTTTCCGGTTAAAAAATCATCCGGCAGGATTTCTTCCAACAGATTGTCATATTCTTTATATTGTGCTGCATTGAATGAATGGCTTTTTTGGGCAAGGGAAGCAAACCTGCTGATATGTTCAGAGACTTCTCTGCGCTTTCGTAAAATCTGGAACAATTCATCGCAGATCTCCTGGCCTTTTTTATAGAGGCCCAGCTGCTGTATCTTTTTGACTTCCTCGTCGAACTTATTTTTACTCGGGATTGTTTCAAGATCTTTTGTAAACAGTGATCCCATGATAAAACCGAGCAGTGCGTCATTTGCTTTGTTTTTGTTGCCAAACTTATTGAAAAGCCAGTGTGAAGAGGGGCCGGAAAAGCGTGTGCTGCAATATTTTTTCAGGTTTTTGAACTGGTCTTTGAAGTGCAACTGGTAAAGGTATAGGCTTCCTTCCCGGTTGAGTTGATACGCCTTTTGTCTGTCATTTTCAAATGTGATGCTGACGCCGCCACGGTTTTTTTCAATATGAAGGGTGGGGTAAAGGTAGCCGGCAATTTCCTTTCCTGCCGTATACAATGGAATTCTTCTTTCAAGCCTGTCAAAATCCCATGATTGAAAGATTTTGTCCTGCCAGGGCGCCAGTGCTTTTGATATCTTCTGGTTCGGGCTGATTTTTTTCACAGGGCCTGTATGTACATGGCTGACCAGTTCGTGAAGCTTTCTTCCTGTTGCAGCTGTTCTGCCCGAGGAATCATAAAGAAGATATCGCATTTCAAGATGGGCCGGCAGTTGATCTGGCCAGTCTGTCCTTGCCACCTTTAAACGGAACATTTTGAAAATGCCAAGCTCAAGGGCATGGTAAAGTGAACCCTGATAATGGGTACAGTCATCTAGCAGAAGGTCCACTGTATTATTTACAGGGATCAGGTGTTTTCGTATGCGTTTGGGTAATCCCTTGAGCAGAAAAGTGACTTTTTCACGGATCAGGCCCGGGACAAGCCATTCAAAGCTTGTTTCAGAAAAGCTTTCAACAGCATCGAGCGGTATGCGCGCTGTGACGCCATCATCCTCTTCACCCGGCGCAAGATGATAGCTGAGGCGAAGTTTATGTGAGCCAATGGTCAGATATTTGGGGAAATCCTGCAGTTCTCTGTCTTCAGGTCTGCGGTTGAGGATATCCTCTTCTGTCATTTCCAGAAAAGAGTGATCTTTTTTCTTTTTCAGAAAACGATTTAAAGTAAAACGATCGTATACACTTGGGGGCAATCTCTTGTCGTAGAAAAGATGGAGACTGGTGTCGTCAACGAGCAGGTCTCTTTTACGCAGCCGCTCTTCTGTTTCCTGCCATTTTTTCAGGATTTCAAGGTTGTTCTGTAAAAAGGGATAATTGCCTTTGAGCTCCTGGTCCAGCAGTCCATGCTGGATAAAGATCTGCCTGGCTTCTTCCCTGTTTTTCAAAGAGGTCCGGCCAAAGTTCACAATCCGGTCAGCAGAAAGAATCAGTCCAAAGAGACTGATTTTTTCATCGGCCACAACCTGTCCGCTCTTTTTTTGCCAGCGGGGATTGGACCACGACCTGCGGCAAAGATGATCACCTGCTTCAATGAGCCAGTTTGGCTCAACATTGGCAACAGTGAGTGCATATAATCGGTTGGTTTCAAGAAATGCTGCGCCAATGATCCATTTTCCCGAGCTGTGGAATTGATGGGAACCCGGGAAAATCATAAATTCTTTTCCACCAGCACCCTGATAAAGTTTTTTGTCTCTTCCTTTTTCGTTTTCTTTTTTCAGGCCGATATTTCGTAAAAATCCGGTACAGAGACTTTTATGGATGGCAGGGTAGGGGGCAGGTTTTTTGTTTCTGACAAAGCCTTTTTCCCGTTCCAGGAGCTTGCTTAACTGCTCATGAAGGTCTATCCATTCACGCATTCGCTGAAAAGAGAGATAGTGGCTTTTGCAGAATTTTTTTAAGCGGTTCCAGGATAAGCCTTTCTCCCGTACATCATGAAACAGATCCCATATGTTTAAAAGGCCTAAAAAATCTGAATGTTCGTGTGCAAATTTTTTGTGGGCATTATCAGCTTCCGTCTCCTTTTCAGACGGTCGGACTCTCGGGTCCTGGATGGCCAGCGCCGGAGCAATGATTGTTATCTCTCTGACACAGTTATTTTCGCGGGCGGCAATCAGAATACGGGAGATGGGCGGGTCGATTGGCAGCCTTGCCATCAGCTGGCCTGTATGATTCAATTTGTTGTTTTCAGTTAATGCGCCGAGCTCTTTAAGAAGGTTATAACCATCCCGAATGGCACCTGGATGAGGCGGCTCAATGAATGGAAAATCCACTGGTGAGCCCAGATCCATGCTGATCATCTGCAGGATAACATCCGCCAGATTGGATCGTTTGATTTCCGGCAGCATGTATTGGTCTCTGTCCAGATAATCTTCTTCAGAGTAGAGCCTGATGCAAATTCCAGGGCCCACGCGTCCGCAACGTCCTTTGCGCTGGTCTGCGCTGGCCCGTGACACCCTGGTGATCGGCAGACTGGTGGTTCTGGCCCGAACATTATACTGGGAAATCCTGGCAAGACCCGAATCCACCACATAACGGATACCGGGAACTGTAATGGAGGTTTCAGCAACATTTGTTGCCACCACAATTTTAGTCAGTTTTGATGATTTAAAAATCTTTTTTTGATCAGCTGCGGCAAGCCTACCAAACATCGGCAGGATGAGGCATCCTGAAAGCTTTCCCTCAAGCAGACCGCAGCATTCACGGATATCTTTTTCCGTGGGGAGAAAGATCAGAGTATCTTCCGGTGGCTCCCTGCGATGCAGTTCCTGTATGGTTTCCACGCATTGTTCCACATAGGAGATTTCCTCTTTGTCGCTTTCCGGCTCAATATAGCGCACTTCAACGGGAAAACTGCGTCCTTCAACAGACAGGACAGGAGCATTGTTGAAGTGTTTTGAGAAAATTTCAGTATCTATGGTTGCTGATGTGATGATCAGTTTGAGGTCAGGACGTTTAGGTAAAAGATTTTTCAGGTAACCAAGGAGAAAATCGATGTTCAGGCTTCGCTCATGGGCTTCATCAATGATGATGACCCCGTATCTTTTGAGAAGCGGATCCTGGCGTGTTTCAGCAAGGAGCACGCCATCGGTCATGAATTTGATTCTGGTGTTTTTTGTGGTTTTATCATGAAACCGGATTTTATAGCCGACCAGATCTTTGTGTGGAGCTAGTTCAGATGCAACACGTGAGGAAACAGAAGTTGCAGCCACTCTCCTTGGCTGGGTGCAGCCAATGAGAAAAGAGGTGTCCGGGAAAAATTCCAGACAGAATTTCGGCAGCTGAGTTGTTTTCCCTGAGCCGGTTTCGCCCGAGACAATGATCACCTGGTGATCCTGCAGGAGTTCAAGTAATGCTTCCCGATATGATACTATGGGAAGTTCGGCTGGATAGTTAAGTTGCATGGTTGGTGGATGTTCTTAATCGGGAAGTATGGTATAAATCTGGCTGCTATTTAGTACACAGGTTTTGAATATCTGTCATTTAAAAAGATTGATTTGTAAAAATTCTCACCCCATAATTCCCGTGAAGGCTGGAATCTTGTTATTTCAATATATTCGGGATTCCCGCCTCCGCGGCAATGACGCGGGAGCTGGAAATGTAATTTTATTTAAAAAGAATATTCTGAATACGTATGAAACTTAGCCAGGTTTTATGCAGTATTTGTATAATATTTTGATAAAGCCAAATAATTATAAATAATTATGGGATGTCATCCCCGTGCAGGCGGGGATCCAGTTTCATGTCGGAGACCTGGATTCCCGCCTCCGCGGCAATGACTGACAATAATGGCTGAGCTTTATACGTTAAACTGAAAAAAGGTTGTCAAACTATGAGCAGAATTGAGGTGGCGGTTGCTGCTCCCCTGTTCCATACCCTTTCTTACTCTTTTGATCCGGAAATGGATGGTGATC
>DQTH01000011.1 GCA_015662865.1 Desulfocapsa sulfexigens | reverse complement strand
TTCCATTTCCAGAGCTTCATAAATTTCTGTCAACCCTGACCTGCATGTGTTCATTCAACTCCCTGGTCACCGCAACAATGGCAGACTTCGGGATGCGTCTGGAGACAATCACAAAACTCTTCTGCCCCACATATCGCTTTGTGCAACGGATTGTCATTTTCCCGGCTAAAAAACCAAGCTGTTCCTTTAGCAGAGTTACCACCAGCGTTTTGGATACCCGGTCAACCATCACCTTTAATCGTGGTGTACCTTGCAGAATAACCGGATCAACCCGGCGTACATGAAAAGCCCTTTTCTTACCAATGGAAAATTCTCCGGAACTGCGCTCATGAAGCCCAACACGGTTAAGCGGGCACAGTGCTGTCACCATCTCCCCCGGCACAACCTCCACCTCAACGTGATAGTTTTTCTCCGCATCAATGGCGGTGATCTCTCCCCAACGCAGTTCTCGTTCGTAGTATTTATATTGCCGGGTCTGCTTGAGAACAGAGGCTTTCTGCAGGTTCTTCTCCAGATGCTTCTTGATAGTATTCCAACCCCGGATCCTGGTTACATCAATGCTCTTTTGCAGCAGCACTCCATCAATCCTGTTATAGGCTACCGCCTCCAAATGATCATTCAACTGCAACACAACCATGACCTCAAAGCCGTACCGTCGGGAAAAAACTTCAGAAAAAACCTTCTCGATTTCGACAATTACTTCACTTCTGGTCAAGCCGTATTTTTCGGTAAAAAGAGATATGATTTCCTGCATGGTTCTCTCCCGGCGGTTGTCTTTGTGGGACGCGAATAGTATGACGGTTCTATATTCTCTTTCCTGGAGGGGTGACGTAACAGCGGTATTTAGAAAGATCTGTCATCATTTATTTTACCTGGACACCCCACGACCAAGGCGTATAACTCGTATTATTCCCAGGGATTTCTCGTAAAATGCCATAAGGTGATTATTCATGGCAATGGACTGGTTAGAGGGAGATAAAAAATGGGCATTTCGGCGAACGGTTTGACAAAATGTATATCAATTCGTTAAATGGAGATGCTTCCGGGCATTGAAATTTCGGAAAAACATACTGAATATCCAAAGGGTACCCTGAAAATTATGAGGTGAAATTTGTACATGGAGTTGATAAAATCAAAGTTAATCATTATGATTAACAGACAAAGTTTAACCGTATAATTGCCCTGGGAGAACACAATGGCTCAAACCAAAACCAAAGTCCTGACCGCACATGTCCCTTTGCCAATCGCTGATAAGGTCGATGAAATTGCATCGCGACTGGAGCGTTCCCGTAACTGGATAATAAAACAGGCACTCACTTCCTGGATTGATCAGGAAGAAGAACGTAATCGGCTGACCCGTGAAGCCCTTGCCGATGTGGACGAAGGCATGGTTATTCATCACCAGGATGTGCTGGCCTGGGCAGAAAGCCTCGGTACCGATGATCCGTTACTGCTGCCACGCCCATGAAACTTAGGTGGACCGGCAAGGCCTTAGCCGATCTTGAACGACTGTATGACTTTCTGGCAGTGGTCAACCCGCCCGCCGCCGCCAGAACAGTACAGTCGCTTACCAAAACACCAACCAGATTGCTGGCAAATTCACGGATTGGAGAACAGCTCTTTGAATTTGAAGGGCGCGAAGTGCGGCGTATCATTGTCGGCAAATATGAAATCCGTTACGAGATACAGGATTCCTGTATCTATATCCTGCGGTTGTGGCACACAAGGGAGCAGCGATAGGAAAACAGACTATGAGCAATGAATATTGGCAGTTTTTGTCGGATCAAACCGATGCAGCCAGGCCTAGTGGAACAGTCTCATGAAAACAGGAAGAAATGATCTCTGTCCCTGCGGCAGTGGGAAAAAATACAAAAAATGTTGTGCGAACAGATCCGCCCCTTCCATGCGTCAGGACATGAAAGAGGACATCCACAACCTGATCGGCAATCAGAGCTTTGGCTCAATAGAAGAAGTACAGGCCGTGCTTGATCAGTACCAGCAGCAGAAAAATGAGGTGCCCGTTGATGATTTCCACGGTCTGTCATCAGAACAGATGCATCGTTTTCTTCACATGCCCTTTGAAACGCCCGAGCTGGTAACTTTTCCACCTGTACTGAAAAAAGATCCGGAGAGCAAAGCAGCATTTATTCTCTCCATGCTCATTAAAGAAATCGGTGAGGACGGCCTGAAGCTGACCGCCAAGGGCAATCTTGGCCGTAAATTCTGTCAACAGGCCTTTGAAAAATACCAGCCCCGGTATCCTGATCCTTATGGATTGAAGATCACCATCCATTCAGAGACAAACTTTGAACCTCTGCACGCCATTCGGCTCACCGCTCAATTAGCCGGACTGGTTCGCAAGTACAAAGGCCGTCTGCTGCTCACCAAAAAATGTAAAAAGGCGCTGGATCGTCATGGTCTGCGGGAAATCTACCCTCTTTTGCTCCATGCCTATATCCGGAAATTCAACTGGGGATACCGTGACGGTTTCCAGGAAATTCCATTTATCCAGCAATCTTTTCTGTTTACTCTCTACCTGCTCCATAAATACGGCAGCAAATGGAAACCTGCCACATTTTACAGCGACAGCTATCTTCGGGCATTCCCCATGATCCTGCAGGAGATTGAACCAAAGATGTATGAACCGCCGGAAGATACCCTTCAGCATGGCTATATTTTACGGACACTCCAGAGATTTGCCGGTTTCTTTGGCCTGGCGGATCTTGAACAGATTTCCGAAGGACCAATCAACCGCGAATACAAGGTTCGTGCGACCGGCCTGGTCAAAGAAATTGTGCATTTTACTTTAGCGTGATGACTGACAAAAAAAGCCATAATATCAGTGACGAGTTTGACAATGAGATCATGGATGAGGTGAACCGTATTTTTGCGAATCATCCTCATGAATACATCGCAAAACTTGAAGAAATCGGCTTCATCTATCACGATGACGACGTTGACCACGAGGAGCAGGAGGAAGCAGACGCAAGGCCACTCAACGTCAACCAGGAGTATTTAGTCAGCTTTTTTCACGGTGATATTCCCTTGTCCGAAAAAACCGTTGAGATATTCCTTGAAGAACGAAGAAGCCATAATCCAAACTTTCCCCTCATAAGAAAATATTTTAAACAGGCAAACAAACATATCCTGTCAATGCTGTTGTCCGGACTACATCGCTATCCCGTATCCGTTGAACTCCTTTCCGACCTGGCCTTTTTCCATGAAAACAAAAACATTCTCGGCACCCTGATTGAGTTCTACACAGCAGCTTGTGAACGGCAACAGGATCTGGATGTCTTTTCAGAGCTGGCTCTGGATTTTTTTTATGCAACCCTGCCTGATGGATACGATGCGCTGCATGCTCTAAAAGAGAAATACCAACTGGGAACGGACAAACGCATCAGCATTGATTTTTTGATTGAAATGGAAAACTCCCGGGAAGGTGATGCCGACAATGATGTACAATTCTAACCGAATTCCCTGCGCAGGAGCTGAAGGAAAGGTTCTTCAAAGGTATTGAGCGTATCAACATACGTCCCGGCATCAGGAAGATAGCCCACTTCTTCAAGGTAGAGGAAAAAGATGCGCAGGGCCGGAGCCCAGTCAACATGTTCCTCCGGTTCCATCATAATTTTTCGCAGCACGAAATCGTAGAAAAAATCCTCGAAAAAGAGCTCATCCGTATTGCGCAGGATACCTGGATCATCATGGCCGTACTGGTAAACAAAGTTGGTGAAAAAGGTGGCCATGAATGCAAAGTCTGCTGCTAATCCTTGGTCAACACCTTTTCTCTCCATCCAGCCCCTGAAGGATTTGGCGCATTGTTCTTCCATGGAATCATATTGCCGTGCCCATTTATCATAATCTTCGATGTCTGCAAGTTTGCTCTCATCAAGCTCGGTCAGTAGGGTAACAAAACGGCCATCTTCTTCAGTAAGCGGCAGCTTTTTGTCATTGAGCACCAATCGACTATAGTCAAAAGGATCTATGACATGCTGCGTACCCTTGCGCATAAACATCACCGG
>DQTH01000234.1 GCA_015662865.1 Desulfocapsa sulfexigens | reverse complement strand
TGATCGGATTATGTTAAAAACGGTATATTGCTAAATCAAATGGCCTATATACCCGTTTTCAAACTACAACGAGGCTTGCTTCGGGAATTGCTGAAAGAGCCATAGGATTTTTTCCTGACATGACTCTTCCTGAAACTGAAACAGCAAAATAGTATGGTACTGCTCAGGTTGAACAAACATCTGATACCAGACCCGTTATCCATGAAAATGCTTATCGGGACTATCTGTTTATTCTTTTATTTTTCTACTGCTGGTGCTGCCATGGCAGGAGAAAAAACAGTTATAGGTGAAACAGCATGGATTCAGGTTGCACAACTGCCCTTTGCCTTTCTGGCAAGAATCGATACTGGTGCCCGTACCACGTCAATCCACGCAGTTGATATACAGATCAGTGATGCAAATGCAGTGGCTCATGAAAATATAGGTAAAACAATCTCTTTTAAAACAGCAAACCGTGATGGAAAGTTTCAGACCCTGACAACCGACATTGTGCAGGTGAGTACAATTCGAAACAGCCAGGGAACAGAGCAAAGATACGTCATTGAGCTGCCTCTCTCTTATGAACACAAACAAAAAAAAGTACTGGTAAACCTGAGAGACCGATCCCGGATGAAATACAAACTTCTCATTGGCCGTAACTGGCTTGCTGGAGACTTCCTGGTTGATGTTGATTTGAAAGCTGAAAAACAGTAACAGATGCATCTTTAGTCAACTATGATGGTTTACTCAATCAAAGCCATACCAGCAGAGCTAATGGTTTTATGAATCTAATAATAGAAAAAGTTTTATCCTCCGGAAACATTCAGGTATCCATCAACAACTCGTTCAAATAAAAATGAAATCACAAATTTTTCTTCGACTGTTTTTTCTTGTTCTGTTTTTGACTTTAAGCCCCATGGTATCCGGCGCAGAAACTGGCTTAAAGGTCTCTGATGCTGTATCGCTGGAAGGTGTGAATCCAGATCAGATTGATTCAGTTCTGGCAAGACTCAGTGATGAGCAGGTTCGCAGCCTTCTTATTGCAGGACTTGGCAAGGAACTGAAAACTGAGACGAGCAACAGTCCTGGGAAATCAGGTGGATTGATAAAAAAAGCTACCGCCTGGCTCCATCTAATGGACAGAAATACTACCCGAACAAAACAAACAGCAGGTTTTTTCTCTGTTTTCAGGAAAATCCCTCATGATTTCATGGTTATTGCAAAAAAAATTGGCAATGGCTCCTTAAGAGGTTTCTTTATAACTCTTGCGTTGATTTCTATAATCTTTGGAGCAGCCTGGATTTCTGAATTCTTCGTACGCCGGTTAACAAAAACATTCAGACAGCAATTCAAGGAAAAGGCTATTCCTGATCTTGATGGTGCAATGCGTCTTATTGCGGGAATGATGCGCTCTCTACCAGCTTTTATTCATATCCTTGTATTTTCAGTAACAGCAGTAATACTTTTTTATATTCTTCCGATAGACAAACTTGCTCCACAGCGCTATCTTTTTCTTGCAACCCTCTTCAGTATTATTTCTTACAGATTCTTCACCGAATTTTCACACATCTTCTGTTCTCCGGGCTCACCGAGCCTGCGAATTATGCCCCTTGACGATACAGCTGCAGAAACAATGCATAACACATTCATACTGCTATGCTCGTATACGTTTATTGTAATCATGTTTCTTGCACTGTTCCGGGAACTAAACCTTAACGATACAACACTTGCCATTACCTCAATGGCTCTTGCAGGCTTACTTATCTTTGTAATTATTGCCATGATTCTTCGAGGCCGAAAGTATGTCAGGGATCGCATTCTTAAGAGAAGTGAACTGTATAATACCAGAAACTGGATCGTTGAGCAGTTTGCTGCACTATGGCATATACCTACAATCCTCTACTTTACCTTTATCTGGATGATCATGGTCGCAGATAAGCTTTCCGGCGTACAGCGTGGGAACTCGGCTTTCCTCATGAGCCTGTTGTTTCTGCCACTCTTCATCCTCTTTAATGGCCTGGGACAGTGGGTAGTCAGAGTTTCTATTAACACCCTGAGAATCTACAACCCGGAAGATGAAAATTCCGATGATGAATCTGTCAGAGAAAACTTCATCGAGGCCAAAAAACGGGAAAGAAAACTTTTCATAACTGCTGGACGGATAATGAGTCTTGCTATTTTTGCAACACTACTTGTCTGGATACTCAACCTTTGGAATGTACATATCCCTTTTGCAACAAACATCACAGGCGCTGTATTCAAATCTCTTATCGCACTGGCTTTTGGCTTGACAGTCTGGCGATTCAGTTCAAGCTATATTGAGAAAAAACTGGAGGACTCCGCTCCTGTAGAAGAAAATACAGAAGATAAGGACGATGACTGGGGAGCAGCTGCAACTCAAAGCCGGAGTTACACTCTGCTTCCTATGCTTAGAAAATTTATAGCCTCCACTCTACTGGTTATGGTTACACTGGTAATTCTCTCCTCAATCGGAGTTGATATTGGCCCACTCCTTGCCGGTGCCGGTGTTGTTGGTCTGGCAGTGGGTTTTGGAGCACAAAAAATGGTAAGCGATGTCTTTTCCGGGTTTTTCTACCTGCTTGACGATGCCTTCCGCGTTGGAGAATACATTCAGGCAGGATCAGTTTCAGGTGCTGTGGAATCTATTACGTTAAGAAATGTAATGCTGCGTCATCATCGCGGTATGCTGCAAATTGTTCCTCACAGTGACCTGGGTTCCATCACAAACTTCATGCGAGGTGGTATTATAGTTAAATTCAACCTGGAATTCCCATATGATGCCAATGTTGACAAGATACGAAAAGTCATAAAAAAAGTCGGCCAGGCCATGCTTCAGGATGAGGAATTCGGCAAAGACTTTATCCAGCCTGTTAAGTCTGCAGGCGTAAGAGACATCACCGGCTCTGTCATGGTTATTCGGGTGAAATTTAAAGCACAGCCAGGAACTCAGTTTGTTATCAGACGTGAAGCGTATCGCCGGATAACCGAAGCACTTGCTGCCAAGGGCATCCATTACGCCCATCGCAAGGTTATTGTCGAGCTGCCGGAGCAGGATAAACAAAACCTGTCAGAAGAACAGCAGAAAGTGATTGAAGCTGGAGCCGCTGCTGCCATTGCTCAACAGGAAGAAGACGGAAAAGGATGAGAGTGAGGGCCAACCGCAGGCCTCACCCTGGGAAGGTACATCAGAGGTCTGTTTCATACGATTTACCCTGTTCTTTCCTGGCAGGATGTGGTGCGCCTAAACCCAGGGCATTAATGTCAACACCAGTTCATTTTTCCGACAGTTTCATAGCTCCTTTATACACCTCCCTAAAGAAAAGAATGCCACCAAGACTTCGGTTTTGTATGTCACTAACCGTGAGCCTTTAGATACAGCTGATCACAATCCCTCACTCTGAACAACAAAGGAAGTAATTACCCATCATGAAATACCTGAAACTACCGCTTTTCTGCCTTATCCTGATTCTTGCCGGTTGTGCAAAAAAAGCACCGCTTCCCATTCATGTTCAAATTCCCAGCCGTCCAGTCAGTTACCTGGGTGAGGTAAAACCGATTCTGGACAAGCGCTGTGCTGTCTGTCATTCCTGTTATAATTCTCCCTGCCAGCTCAAGCTGAACTCTTATGAAGGTGTCGATCGTGGTGGAAGCAAAAAGGCCATCTACAATGCCACCCGGCTCACAACCATGGACCCCACACGCCTGTTTATTGATGCAGAAACCACTGAAGAATGGCGTGGGAAGGATTTCCATTCAGTTACTGAAAGTTCTGTTTCAGGTGATCTTAACAATTCGCTCATGCTCCAGATCCTGGATCATAAGATGAAAAATCCTGTATCCAAAGGCGTATTCAAATCGGAAGCCGATGATCTTACCTGTTCTGCCAGCAGCATAGAACTTGATGGTTATTTATCCAAACATCCCAATCGTGGTATGCCCTTTGGTTTTCCTCCACTAAAACAGGATGAATTTGAATTGATTGCAGGCTGGCTGGCCCAGGGTGCAAAAGGACCAACAGTAGCTGAACAGGAAAAATTGACTTCCCCTCTGGCGGCCGATGCCCTCAAAATTGATGAATGGGAAACTTTTCTGAATAAAGAGGATCCCAAGCATGGCATGACAGCACGCTACCTCTATGAACATCTCTTTCTCGCTCACATAAAATTTGATACTGATACCAATGAATTTTATGAACTATTACGTTCCAAAACCCCGCCCGGAAGTCCTGTGGAACTCATTGACACAGTACGCCCCTATGATGATCCGGGTATTGAAACGGTCTATTACCGCTTCCGAAAAATCCATTCAACAATTGTCCACAAAACCCATATGGTTTTCAGTTTTGATGACGAAAAACTTAAGCGGATCAAAGAACTGTTCATAGAACCGGAATGGCTGGAGGAGCCACATCTTGCTGACTATGACATAAAAGACAGCGCGAATCCGTTTAAATCCTTTGAACAGATCCCGCCCCGTTCCCGTTATCAGTTCCTTCTCGATAATGCCCATTACATCATAATGACATTCATAAGAGGCCCGGTATGCCGTGGACAGGTTGCCTTGAATGTTATCCATGATCATTTCTGGATCATGTTCCAGGATCCTGATCATGATTTAAGTGTCCTGTATCCGGCATTTCTGAAACTGCAGAAAGACAATCTTATTATGCCCATAGAAATGGGCAGCAAATTTCCTGTATTAAAATTTATTGGCAACAAATATGACAAGGCCGCAGAAAAATATTACAAAGCCAAACAGGAACTGTACATGATCCACAACTCCCACGGTCAAGGGTATGATGCCATCTGGAAAGGCAATAATGCCTCAGACACTCCCCTGTTGACTGTTTATCGCCATTTTGACAGTGCTTCAGTGCACAAAGGAGTCCTGGGAGGACTGCCGCGGACCATGTGGGTTATTGATTACCCGCTACTTGAAAGAATCTATTATGCTCTCGTTGCCGGTTTTGATGTCTATGGCACACTAGGTCATCAACTTGCAGTGCGTCTCTACATGGACAGCCTCCGTGAAGAGGGAGAAAGCTCTTTCCTGAGCTTCATGCCTGAGGAAAAACGAAGAGAAATGCTTGCCTCATGGTATGAAGGCTCAAAAACGGATAACCTTATTTATTATGATGCCGGAATTCCGGGTAAGATATCCTATAAAACAGACAACCCGAAACAGGAATTCATGGAATATATGGTAAAAAAATATATTCTGCCGGAAACAGGTATTGCATTTGATCCCATCAATTATCTACCGGCGGGAATGGAATATCCAAGCCTGCCCGACAAATATGAAACAACAAAGGACTACCTGCAGGCCTTCCGTGCCGTCTCAAAACCTGGAACTGCATTCTTTGCCCTTGTAAATGATTTCAATGCCAATATCGTTTTCATCCGAATTCGAAAGAATAATGGAGAGGATGTGGTGCTCAGCGCGATAATTAATCGCTGGCATGACAATGTAGCCTTTCTGTTTAAAGAGAAGGACACTCTTAATCCTAAAAAAGATAATGCTGACTTTATCCAGGGATTTTATGGTTCTTACCCCAACTACTTCCTTGACATTCACCAGAATGACCTTCCAGACTTTTTTGATCTTCTGGCCAATATGAAAGAGTTCGACGCTGAAGCCAAAAAACGTTTCAACAAGTATGGTATAAACCGGTCCAACGAACATTTCTGGGAGCAATATGACTGGTTTCAGGATCGATTCAACAAAGACCAACCGATTCAATCCGGTCTCTTTGACCTGAATCGTTATTATCATGACGCATTATGACCGCCATGACAACCCGTTGCAATGATAACCTGGACTGGAAAAAATAATGATTGACCGACCAGAATCACTTATTATCCGTCCGCCCTCAGAGTGGAAAAGTCTGCTGGTACGAATTACCCGTGGCTGCAACTGGAATCGTTGTCGTTTCTGCGGCCTTTATCCGGCCATGGGCCAGCCCCATTACTCCAGCCGTTCCCTCCCTGAAATCAAGCATGATATCGACCTGCTGACCGAACGTCACCCGGGGGGGACAAACGTTTTTTTCGGTGATGCCGACCCGCTGGCAGCAGGTATGGAAATCTTTACAGGAACCGCCCTCTACCTGCGTGAGAAAATAGCAGTTGAACGCTTAACCAGTTATGCCCGTATTTCCACCCTCCATAAACTGGGTTCTGAAAATATACTGCTCCTTGCTGAAGCCGGACTGAACCGCGTCCATCTGGGTCTTGAATCCGGTGATCCTGAAATCCTGCAGTTTCAGCGAAAAGGACAGTCACCGGAAATGGTTGTTATTGTGGCAAACTGGCTGAAAAAAGCCGGAATTGAAATTTCGTATTATGTCCTGCTGGGTCTTGGCGGTAAAAATCTTTCTGAGCAGCATATTCGTGCCACTGCTGAAATCATTAATAGCACTGAACCAGAATTTGTCCGTTTACGCAGACTATGGCTGTATGACAATAATCTGGAAAAAAGCTGTCCGCTCTGGGAGCAGATCAGAGAGGGTTCTTTCATCGAACAGACAGCAGAGGGAACGGTGCTGGAGGTGCAGTTGCTGCTGAGTCTGCTGAGACCTCTCAACACTTTTTTTGCCTGTGACCATGCCAACAATTATATCAATGTCAGTGGTCTGCTCAAAGACGATAAAGAGGAAATGCTCCGGGAGGTGGCTGATCTCCTTGCACTGCCGCGGAAACAACGCGAGGCCCATTACAGAATGGTAGGCTCAAGAATTTAAACCCTATTGTGTTTGAATGCATAAGTAGAGGGAACGAATCACGAAGAGACCTCCTGTGTGGTAGAATAAAATAGCAACTGGCTGTGACGACATAAAGCCGCACAGAATCATTAGCCACAAGGAGGTCTCTTATGAAGAATATGCACTATATAGGATTTGACATCCACAAAAAGGTTATCAGTTTCTGTGAAAAACAGATGGATGGAACCATTGTTGACCAAGGGGTTATTAAGGCCACTCGTCAAAACTTAAACAACTGGGTCGGGGAACGGAAAGTGCCATGGATTGGTGCAATGGAGGCAACCTTGTTCACTGGGTGGATTTACGACCACCTGCTGCCCTACGCAGAAGAATTGAAGGTTGCCCATCCCGAAATGCTCAAGGCAATAACAGCAGCCAAGAAGAAAAATGATGCCGCAGATGCCGAGAAAATAGCAGATCTGCTTCGTTGCAATCTTCTTCCTGAGTGTTATATGGCTCCAGAAGAACATCGAAATCTACGTCGTATCTTGCGATACCGAAACCTTCTGGTCAGAGAAGCCTCGAAAATGAAAACAAAGACCGCAACCCTTTTAATGGAAGTGGGAGCGGAATATAACAAACGGCGCCTTCACGGGAACAGATATTTTCAGGAGTTACTCAGCACCCTGGACCATGTACCCGAGTCCGTACTCAACCTCCTGCAGATGAGTCGAAGCAGTATGGAATTCTTTGACAAGATGCAGAAAACGCTTGTCAGTGCTCTTCGCAATGATCCGCAAATTAGTCATCGGCTAGAGCTGTTAATGAGCATCCGGGGGGTTGGCGAGGTAACGGCCCTGACCTGGGTGCTGGAGATTGGAGACGTTAATCGGTTTGGCCGCATCAGCCAGGCGGCCAAGTTAGCACCGCATTGGAATCCGCAGTTGGCTGAGGTCCACGAACAAGAACTCAGGAAAGGGAACCGCAACAGGGCAACCCTTGCCGTGGCACGGAAGTTAGTGGCATACCTGATGGCAGTTGATAAAAATCAAAAAAGATTTGTTCCAAAGGAGGTTCTGGAAAAAGCAGCTTAAATGAAACGTGATTTTGCGGCTTGGTTTTCCTGCTGATCCTTTCGTTCCGGGGACTGTGCGAGCCTGTAGGTGATGCACCGATATTGTGTTTAAAGGTTGGCAGGTTTTGATCCAAACTCAATCTTCTGTGATGGCAAACAGCCTGATACTGCAAATAGATGTCTGGTCACAAGCCATTTGTTGACCCAAGGGATAGTAGAAAAAAACAAAGCGGTAAAACGTCACGAAAAAAAGGTTGGATCTACGCCCGTTCGGTGAGATAGGCCCTGTGGTTCCGAATATCCACGGGTTCTCCACCACAGGGCCTATCTCACCGAACTCCGTGCAGGTAATAACCTGTCGGGTAGGCTGGGACACAGGAAATCTCCGTTTTCCTATTGACTTTACTTATCATAGATGT
>DQTH01000131.1 GCA_015662865.1 Desulfocapsa sulfexigens | reverse complement strand
CGGTATATTGCTAAATCAAATGGCCTATATACCCGTTTTCAAACTACAACGAGGCTTGCTTCGGGAATTGCTGAATAAACAGTAGTTTTTTTAACGCACGATTCTTTGTTGGCGTGATTGTGCAATATAAGCGGTGCTGTGCCTGCACCGCTTATATTTTTGCTTTACGTCTTTTTTTGTGAAAAGACCCTTTGCGCTTACCCCTGTGTTTTCTGGCTGCGATCGTTTTGCTGATTTCAATCGCGACTGTTTTGCCATTAATTTCAGATTGTTGGAAAGCACCAAGTATCTGTGATGTATATCTGCTGTCCACCTCAAGTGTTGCTGAATTTCGTAGAATATCAATTTTTCCTATTTTGATACGTCCCACATTTGGAATTTCATTGATTTTACCAATTAATCCCTGAGCCATTATTCCCTGTCGTCTGCCGACATTGAGACTGAATGTTGTATATTTCTGGTTTGGATGAATATCACGACGCACATCCCGTTTGCCTCTCTGCTCTTTCTTTCCGTATTGTTGTGGTTTGTCGGAAATATTTAAATCGGGTGCATTTTTGTAGTAGTCAAGAAAACGATTGAATTCCAGAGAGATAAATCGTTTAATCAGTTCTTCGCGGTCCAGGGTGGCTAGCTTTTTCGCAATCTCTTCATAGAGGGGTGCAATCTGGCTATGATTCACTTTAACATTTGTTACCTCATCAATCAGGCTGACCAACTGTTTATTACAAATTTCTATGCCTGTGGGAATCTTGCAGTGGATAAATTTTTTCTGCAGCTTCTTTTCTATTTGTTGTAACCTGTAATGTTCCCTTGGAGTCAGAATAACAATGGATATTCCTTTGCGTCCAGCTCGTCCTGTACGACCACTTCTGTGTGTGTAAGCAGCTGTCTCGTCAGGAAGATTATAATTTATCACATGGGTTAGATCATTTACATCAAGCCCTCTTGCTGCAACATCCGTTGCCACAAGGATTTGGAGATTTTTACAACGAAATTTCCCCATAACCTGATCACGTTGGGCCTGTGAAAGATCGCCATGAAGGGCATCTGCGTTATATCCATCATGGATTAATTTGTTTGCAACTTCATGTGTCTCACGCCGGGTTCTGCAAAATATAATTGAGTAAATATTCGGGCTGTTATCCACAATTCGTTTTAGGGCGGCATAACGATCTTTTACATGAACCATATAGCATTCATGACGAATATTCTCAGCACCGGAATTTTTTGTACCAATGGTAAGCTCAACAGGGTTTGACATGTATTTTTTTGCAATTAAGGCAACTTCTCTAGGCATTGTTGCTGAGAAGAGCAGAGTGTTTTTCTTTTTTGGCGTGTAGGCAAGAATCTCAGTGAGATCATCCTGAAAACCCATTTGCAGCATTTCATCCGCTTCGTCAAATACTACATAATTGACACTGGACAAATCAACGGCCTTACGACTCAACAGATCTTTAAGACGACCTGGTGTTGCCACTACGATTTGTACACCTTTGCGCAAGCTATTCATCTGCTGGTCAATACGCGCGCCACCATAAACAGCCAGAATTTTTATTTTCTCTACATACTTTGCATAGCTGTCGATATCTTTTGCAACCTGAATGCACAGCTCCCTGGTTGGGCAAAGCACCAGGCCCTGAACACGACGTTTGGCAGGTTCTAATCTTTGAAGAAGCGGGATGCCAAAAGCCGCTGTTTTTCCTGTTCCGGTCTGGGCAAGGCTGACAAGATCAATTTGTTTTTCAAGCATCAGGGGGATAACCTGTTCCTGAACTGCGGTTGGTTCTTCAAAACCCAATGCTGAGAGGCCTTTCAGGATATTGTTGTCAATGCCTAAGCTTGTAAATTTATTCATAATATTTTTGTAACTGGTTTTATGTGCCTTAAAATAAAAAAAACTGCGCAATCTTACACAGGAAGGTTGCACAGTTCGATATACAGGTCTTTCTGGATGAGCATAATTCTTGATGGAGGCCTACTGTATGTCATGTCAAAAATAAAGCAAGCTGTTTTTTGCAGTGTACAGAAAAGCAACAAGCTGATTATCGTACGAATTTATCGCGAATTTTCTTGGTTACAGCTGTTAATTCCTTTAGTTGCATGAGCTGCAGGAGAAAGCCGTATAAAAGTGCAGAGGTGAAAATTATTATTAAAAGAGAAATACATGCCTGAAGAAGGCCACCATTTAACTGATGAGCCAGAAAGCTTCTGCTCCAGATTAATAATCCAGCCATGGCTCCACCGGCAATACCTATCTTTAAAAGTGCTTTGAACAGATATTTGACAGAATAACCTCCTGTTTTGATGTACAACACACTACTTAGAAAGAGGAAATTCAGAATCATTGAGCAGGAAGTTGAGAGAGCGATGGCAAGGTGTTGAAGGGAGTCTATGGTCAGGGTGATGATGAGAATGTTAGTACCCACTGCAAGAAAAGAGGCAATTAAGGGATATTTAGTATCTTCAAGGGCATAAAAAACAGGTACCAGAATCTTGTTTGAAGAATAGGCAAAAAGACCAATTGCATACAACGTGAGAGTATTAGCTGTGGCGAGAGTATCAAAGGAGGTGAAGGCACCTCGCTCAAAGATTATGTGGATAATTGGCTGAGCCAGCAGGGCCAGTCCAATGGTCGCGGGGATTGTCAGGCTGAAGACCATGGTGAGTGATGAAATCATGGTTTCCTTCATTCCTTTGAGATCCTTTTGTGCAGCATGTCTTGCCAGAACGGGCATTGCTGCAATGGAAAGCGCCACTCCAAAAACACCAATTGGGAGCTGAACAAGGCGAAAAGCATAATTGAGCCAGGAAACGGAACCTTCAGCACATGATGAAGCAAAGTTGGTGTTGATGAAGATATTGATCTGTGTGGGAGAAAGACCAATGACAGCTGGAATCATGAGAGTAATTATACGTTTCAGACCAGGATCTTTCAGGCGCAGGCGTGGTGTGAATGTGAATCCGCATTTTTTAAGAGTAGGAATCTGAATAAGAAGCTGCAGCATTCCACCAAGCAGGGTGCCTATGGCCATGCCCATAATTGCAGGCAAATCAAATTTAGGTAGGATCAGGGCAAGACTCACTCCGCCCACAATGGATCCAAGATTAAAAAAGGCTGATGCCATTGCAGGCACGAAAAATTTTCCCTTGGAGTTCAATATTCCCATTACAACAGCCGCCATGGAAATAAATATCAGGAAGGGCAGCATGATCTTGGTCAGCAGCGTTGTGAGTTCCCTTTTCCCAGCAATTTCCGAGAAATCAGAGGCCAAAAGGTTGACGAGAGGATCCGCAAAAAAGATACCCAGAAGAGTGAGAAGCGAAAGAATAACAGCAAAAAACACTAAAACATTTGAGGCCAGCCGCCACGTTTCCTCTTTGGGGCGGTTTGTGTCATAGTCTGTGAATACAGTAATAAAAGCAGCGGACAGGGCACCTTCAGCAAAGAGATCACGCAAGAGATTAGGTATACGAAAAGCTACAACAAAAGCATCATAGGCAAACCCTGCACCAAACATTCCAGCAAAAATCTGTTCCCGAACAAGACCAAGAACACGACTGCACATGACTGCCACGGAAACCGTACCTGCAGATTTAGCAATCCTGCTACTCTGTTTTGCTTCTTTTTTCACGTATTGTCAGGAGCTGGAATTTTCATCAAGATTAATGGATTCGTAAAAACTCTTTATCTTCTTCGTTGCTACAAAAAACAAATTATTTCACCCAAGGGTATAAGCTCGCCTCGAATATGAAGCTTTTCGAAGTCTACGCTTATCTACAAATCCATTTTAGAATTTTAATTTCTTACGGGTTTATCAAGATAGAAGTTGGATAAATTTTGCAATTGTACCGGTTTTTGTGCTCCATTGCCAGAGAAAGTCCTGATCCTTTTATTCTTTTAATTTTTTACCTGTAATGTCCCTGAAATTATCGAACATACTTGACTTTCATTAGAAATGTTGAATATATGAGTATTGCTTCATTGGCAGAGATTGAGACCAGATCAAGGCATCGGATTCTACCCGGAATCGTTCCTTGTTTATCATTGGCGAGTCTATAGCACAACCGTAATCTTCAGGGAGGCAGGCATGCAGGATATCAGTAAGATAAGAAACATCGCAATCATTGGACACGGAAGTTGTGGTAAAACCTCTTTGGCTGAGGCCATGTTGTTCACGGCCGGCAAGATTAAGCGTATTGGTAAAGTCGACGAAGGTAGCTCTGCCCTCGATTTTGAAGAAGAGGAAGTGCAGCGTAACATCTCCATTAATACATCTTTTCATAATTATTCCTGGAAAAAACATGATGTGTTTCTCATGGACACTCCTGGCGATGATAACTTTATCAATGAAACCTTTATTGCAACTCAGGTTACAGATGCTGCAGTTTTTATTGTTGGGGCAGTACTTGGGGTAAAAGGACAGACAATTAAATTTGCTGATTTTATCGCAGAGAGATCTCTCCCGTCTCTTATCATGATCAATAAACTTGATAGAGAACGAGCAGATTTTGAGCGAACAATCAGCCAGATTGAAGAATCCCTTCCTGTTACTCCTGTCGTTCTTCATGTCCCCATCGGGGAAGAGGAAAATTTTCGCGGGCTTGTTGATGTTATGAGCGGCAAGGCCTATCTGTTTGACGAAAAGGGAAGTGGTAAAGGAACTGAGACTGATATCCCTGATGATCTCGCCGATACCGTTGCGCAGTACCGAGAGAATTTAATGGAGAATGTTGCTGAAACAGACGATGATCTCATTGAAAAGTTCCTTGAAGACGGCGAGTTGTCCATTGAAGATCTCAAATCCGGCCTGAAAAATGGTATTGCCAGTGGTTCAATTGCTCCTGTATGTGTTGGTGCTGCAACAAGTAATTTCGGTACTTCCATGCTGCTTGATGTTATTAATGATATTCTTCCTGCTCCTTCTGACCGGCCAGCTAAAATGGGTGCTGATGCATCCGGTGAGCCTGTTGAAAGAAATCCATCTGCAGATGAAAAATTCTCCGCTCAGGTTTTTAAGACCATGGCCGATCCATATGCCGGTCGCCTGACGATTTTCAGAGTTTATTCTGGCACACTTTCGGGTGATACTTTTTACAACAGTTCCAAGAAAACAGAAGAGAGGTTTGGCCATCTCTTTATTCCTGAAGGGAAGGAACAGAGGCCAATTGACAGTGCAGTGCCGGGAATGATTGTGGCTGTTGCAAAACTTAAGGAAACCACAACCGGTGATACCCTTTGTGATACTTCAGCACCGATTGTATATGATGAGCTTGAAGTCATGGAGCCGGTTATTTCCTATGCAATCAAAGCAACAAAAGGTGATGAAGAAAAACTTTTCTCCTCTATCACCAGAATGCTTGACGAAGATCTTACCCTCAGACTTTTAAGGGAACCACAGACCGGTGAAATTCTCATTTCCGGAGTAGGTAAGGTTCACCTTGAAGTTGTAGGGGCAAGGATTAAACGAAAATTTGGTGTGGAAATGGATCTTTCCATTCCAAAGATTCCATACAAAGAAACTATTAAAGGTACTGCAACTGTTCAGGGTAAGCATAAAAAACAGAGTGGTGGCCGTGGACAATTTGGTGATTGTACCATCGAAATCAGCCCGACCAAAGGTAATGGCTTTGAGTTTGAAGACAAGATAGTTGGAGGCGTTATTCCCCAGCAGTATCGTCCCGCTGTTGAAAAGGGTATTGTGGAAGCCATGGAAAAAGGTGTTATGGCCGGTTATCCTGTTGTTGATATAAAGATTAGTCTCATTGACGGCTCCCATCATAATGTTGATTCTTCTGAAATGGCGTTTAAGATTGCCGGCTCACTGGCATTCAAAAAAGGTGCTCAGGAAGCAGGCCTTGTTCTTTTGGAACCGTATATGAATATGACCATTATGGTTGGCAAAGATCATGTCGGCGATGTCATGGGCGATCTGAATGCAAGGCGCGGCAAAGTAATGGGAATGGATTCTGAGGCGGGGCGTGAAATAATCAATGCCCAGGTTCCCCAGGCTGAGGTTTTATTATATGCTGCTGATTTGACGGCTATGACAGGAGGACTCGGCAAATTTACTGTTTCATTTTCTCATTACGAGGAAGTACCGGGCCAGATTGCTGAAAAAATAGTTGCCGCCAGTCAGGCCGAATAGGAAGTATCCACTTATGAAGATTGACACAGGCAGATTTACTTTTGGCGTTCTCACCATGAGTGATAAAGGATCACGAGGCGAACGTGAGGATACCAGTGGTCCTTTTCTGGTTAAGCTCCTGGCTGAAGAAGGCTATCAGCAGAAGGCTTATACTGTTATTCCTGACCAGGTGGAGAAAATTAGAGATACGCTCATCGCCTGGGTTGATGAAGAGAATATTGATCTGATCATCACCACTGGCGGAACAGGGGTTGCTCCCACGGATGTAACCCCTGAGGCCATGGTTGCGGTTATTGAAAAAGATATCCCGGGAATGGCAGAAGCCATGAGGGCCGAGAGT
>DQTH01000057.1 GCA_015662865.1 Desulfocapsa sulfexigens | reverse complement strand
GTAATTCTTTTGTTTTACCAATTCCTTATGTCTTCACCATATGAAGTTGGCTGAGTTTCATACGTAATCAGATATTGTTTTCATCACAGGCAGGCGCTTAATTGCTCCTGCCTTTTTTATTTACTATTCAGTAATCCGAAACGAATTTTCATCTCCGGTTACGCCTCCATCCGGATTCTGGGCCGTTACACCGGGATGGATAATGACACTCTGCCGGAGCCTGTAACTGAACTCCACACTGTTTACACTAGGTGAGGCAGTATTAAACTGGTTGGCTTTCACCGTGACATTTTCCACATAACCATGCCCCTCATTCTCATCACTGGAAGCTGTAGGATTACAATTGATAGTGGAATCCTCGTTGTAACCAATATGGGCATAGGCACCTATAAGCAAGTCGCCATAATAACTGTTCGCGGCAACATTATTTTCCAGTAAAATGTTATTTGGAGTGACGCAGTTTTCAACACCTATATCATATCCCCATTCTGAGCTATCAACACTGTTGCCTGTGATGTTGATATCTCTTGCTCCATCAACATAAATCCCACCGGCCCAGCTATGTGCATTGCCATATCCGGGGTTGGAAACCGTGCTCATATCAATAACACTGTTTTGTTCAACAAATCCATAACGGGCAGCATCTAATGTTCCGGGAAATGTTCTTCCGTCAATGATCTGCACTGGCGATATGCCTTCTCCTCCAATCATGCCTATGGCAATGTTGTTTACATGGCTGATCTGGTTACGGACAATTTCCCAGTGTTTCACATTTCCATTGATCGCGACACTCTCACTGGTTCCTGTGTGCATATCATGGATATTATTATCTTCAATGATGACATTCTGGATTGCACTGTCTTCCGTTGCACCGGCACCATATACGGCAATGGCATGGGCGTTGTCATTGCTGTATATATGATGAATTTCACAATCTATTACTGCAATTTTATTGATATTTTCTCCCTCGACAATAATGCCATACAGATCTCTGTTATAATTTTGGTCTTTACCATCAAGGTTCAAGCCCTGCAGTACAATTTCTGAAGCATTATCTTCAATTTGAATGAAAGCTCCGCCTCCTCCATAATCACCAGAAAATACAATCTTGTTTCCTGCTTTTCCAATAATTTTCGTTTTGGGACGATTTAAATATACAGTATCAGTAAGCTCCAACTGATCAACTTCCAGTACGCAGTATGCTTCGGGAGTACAGTTTTGCAGGGCTGCATCAATTGTAGTCACAGAAACAGGAGTTATACCATTAAACTGATCAAGCCATGCACGCTCCGGTCTTTGTGAGTCATCAACCGGGTTTGCTCCCCAGCCTGCTCCTCCAGCAGCCCCACCGTTCAACAATATTGCCAATACCGGGGTTATAACATGCTCGGAGCCGAGACATACTGTGGAACTTGACACGCACATAAACAGAACAATCAGTAAATATCTCACTTGAAAAAAACCTCTCAGAAATGTGAATACAAAAAAAACAATATGAGACAAAGGGTAATCACTGCACTTTTTGAAGAATAAGTTGATACTTCGACTTCCCATTATTACATCTCCTGGATCGGGATAGCAATTATGATGAAAAAAAACTATACTCTTCCATCACAGGATTACCCTCACCCAAAAAAAGACAATATTGTCATCAATCATGAGTGACTACATCGAGTTAGAATACTACAAAAAACGTCTTATTGAACGACAGGACGCCATTCTTGCAGGTCAGAAAGCCAGAAAGAAAGATACGGCGCCTGTCAAGCTCGACCAGGCACGGGTAGGCCGTTTATCGAGGATGGATGCTATGCAGCAGCAGGCAATGTCGCAGGCATCAGCTCGTCTCATTGAACTTGAACGCCAGCGTATCAGGACTGCCTTGGGTCGGATAGAGTCAGGTGATTATGGTTACTGTATCCTTTGTGATGAGGAGATTGCTGAAAAACGTCTTCAATTTGATCCCAGCATTTTAACCTGTATCTCCTGTGCCGAGAAAGCAGAAAGAGATTGACAATCGACTCAATCACTCCTGCTTTTGACGTTCCCGCAGAGATTCCAGTTTTTCAACGATCGTTGCAGCCCGTTCCAGCTTGTTTTTTACATTTTCATTCTTGGGATCAAGCTCGATAATATTCTCCCAGACCTTTATTGCCTGCTGATAATCTCCCACCCGATAAAATGAATCACCGATTGACTGTTCTTCCTGCACATATTCTGCAATGGCCGCATCCAAACGTTCCTCCATCAGCTTTGCAACCGTAGAGCGCCGCATGGTGCGCGTTAAACGACCAAGATGAAACCGGGCTTCGGACAGTTTTCCATAGGCCATGGCCTCATTAAAGGCATTGATTTCTGTTTTATCATTCTTTTTAGCAACCTTTCGCCTGGTTTTTTGTTTTTCTTTTTTCTGCTCTTTAAGCCTGCTATCCAAAAGCTTAAGTGCAGATTGTGATTCGAGATCCTCTGGAGCCAGCTTTGCCGCCAGAGGAACAGTACGGCTGGCCATGGCAAGATTATTTTCTGCAAGCATCTGTTCACCGAGTCTCAGAAGCTCCATTGCAGTTTCCCTGGCATCATTTTGACTACGGGAATAGCTCCACTTTACACTCCTATCGTCGGGGTCACTTTCAAAATGCTCCCGCAGAAGAGGCAGCTTTTTTTGCAGAAACTCTCCGGTAAGAATAAGCACTTCATGGTCCAGGTCTTCCATTTTGCCATGAAAACGTTTAACCATGGAATTCTGTGCATCTTTAAGAGGTTTTGATGTTCTGTTTTTTTTCAATGCCTCTTTATAGGTTTTCCTGGCACCTGGCCAGTCATTATTTTTTTCCTGCTTAAGAGCTGTATTGATCGTCTGTTTTTCGTAGGACCGGAGCTGTTCGAGAACTATCTTTCGTTTTTCCTGCAGCTCCAGGGCCTGTTCATCTTCTTTGGATGTACCTTCAATAAAGGAAAGAGCTTTTGTAAACTTCTGTTCAGCAAGGTATTGATCAAGCTGTTTCAGCCGGTCACCATCAGTACCTAAGTGGCTGATGTTTGTGCAACTTTGCAAAAGTAACAATAAGAAAAAGAGAAGTGAATACTTCATGTATTCTCCTAGTGAATCGTACCAGGTGAGTGCATATTGGCGAGTTCGGTTGAAGAAAGTAACTCTTCCGGCCGACTTTCTATCTGCCAGACTTCAACAGGCATAGTTTTTCCACGGAGTTTGATGGTTTGAATTCTGCGGGTATTATACTGACTGGCCAGCATTAAGGAATCGTGCTGTTCCCTGGTCACCAGGACCTGACCGGCTGTTGCAACAGAAGAAAGACGGGAGGCAAGATTAACAGCATTCCCGATCACTGTATATTCCATTCGTCTTTCTGAACCCATATTTCCGGCAAGCATAACACCAGAATTAATACCCACACAAAAATCTACAGTGATCATTCCCTGTTTTTGTCTTAAAAGATTATACTCGTGTATCACCTGCTGAATCTCAACACCACACTGTACGCCATGTAAACCATTTTCCTCGTCCGGAAAAGGCGCACCGAAAAGAATCATGGCACAATCTCCAATGTATTTGTCGATATGGCCCTTATGTTTGCCCGCAACCTGATCAATCAAAGTAAAATAATCATTTAGCAGACTATTTATCGCGGCAGGTTCAAGCTGTTCGCTGAGGCTGGTGAAGCCGGAGATATCCGCAAAAAGTACAGTTGCGTCCACATGACTGCCGCCAAGCTGATTTTTATCCATATCATCCATCAGCGTACAAGCCACATTGGGAGACACATAGCGGGAAAAAGTTTGTTCAACTTTTTCCTTTTTTGACAAACCTTCCGTCATTGTATTCAATGACCGCATAAGCTGGCCCAGTTCATCCTTGCGTTGCTCCTTAAAACGAAACTGATAATTTCCCTGGGCAATTTCCTGGGTACCTTCAACGAGTTGCTCCACAGGTCGGGACAGGAGTTTACTGATAAAAACAGCAGCAATAACGCCTAATCCAACCATCAGAACTGTAATAGCTGAAATTGTGCGAATGGTATTGCTATAAGCAGCACTCATAAAGGTTCGATTAAAAGTGAGAACGCAATACCCGACAGTAAGATCCTCATAGCTGATAATACTGGCATAAGAGCTCAGTTTAGTTTGTTCATTCTCACCAACCGACCATTGCAGAGGCTGGTTGGAGTAAAGAGCCGCAGGATTTTGTTTTGGATTGACACCGATGGTAGAGAGAAGTTCTGACTGATCAGAAAATATGGCAACCCCTTCTATACCATCGTTGTATACAAGATTGGCTGTGAGCTGACTCACGGCTTGAAGGTCTCCAGCAAGAACAGGTTCCACTGCAGCAGTGGATAGCTGTGTACCCAGAGCTGCTGCATAGGCTTCAACCTGCTGATCAAAAATGTGACTCTGGTTCCCCAGAATAAAAAGGCTGAGTAGCCCCATGCCGACGATGATGACAGACGTAAGAACAAATGCCAGCTTAACGGCAATGGATCTTGAAATTGCCCGGGAGAGAAAAGAAGGTAACATTTTTTTTCTGCCTGATAGTGATAAGCGTTTTTTAGTCATGATAGACTATATCGTCTGAGAATCAGGAAATCTTAAGCAGGTTATCAGCATGCCAACCTCACAATTTTTTCCTGAGCCAAATAGTCACGATACTATGCCGAGACCAATAATCAAATCTTTAGTTTATAAAGATTTTCTCAATATGCCCAGATTTCGGACTCTATTCTCCTTGTCCTCATCAATCATACATTGTATTCTGAAAAAATAATAATTTTCAATGTCAAGCACACTCAAATATAAGCAATGCAACGATTAACTTACAAGAATAACGTTTATAATACACCGGCAGATGCTGCCTCTTTTTTCGGGAAACTTTTTCCCTCTTTTTCCTTTTATACAAGTTTCCTCGCCAATATTTACTTCTCTGCCCAAAATGCACGGAAAGGTAACTATGATGACGATGCATGGCAGGCATCGAGTTATAAAGTTCTCAGAGCCCTGGAACGAACCGGCCTGAAGATTTCAGTGAGTGGCATAGAACACCTGCAGGGGCTAAATTCGCCCTGTGTAATCGTTGGCAACCATGTCAGTATGATGGATACTGTTCTTTTGCCGATCTTTGTTATCCAGGAGCTTCCCATGACCTTTATTATCAAAGAAAGTCTGATGAATTATCCGGTATTCAAGCATGTGATGCGTTCCCGCAATCCCATTGCTTTAACCAGAGTTAATGCCAGGCAAGATCTGAAAACAGTACTGCTTGAGGGAACCAAGCGCCTGGAACAGGGGATATCAGTGGTTGTTTTTCCGCAGACCACAAGAGGAACAGATTTCAACCCCAGGCAGTTCAACACTATAGGGATAAAACTAGCTCATCGGGCAGGAGTTCCAGTGCTTCCCCTGGCCCTGAAAACAGATGCATGGAGCAACGGTAAACTGATCAAGGATCTTGGCCGGATCCGCCCGGAAATAACGGCACACTTTGCTTTTGATGCACCCTTAACCGTGGAAGGCAAGGGACGCGAACAGCACCAGAAGGTCATTAATTTTATCAGCGGCAAGCTTAAGGAGTGGCAATAGTCCTCAATCCATGACGGCTGTGTGATTTTTCCGATGCTAATTTATTAATTTACCGTAATTAATAAAGCGTCATGTCGTATTTAGAAAAATGACCGGGCTACATCACCGGCGCACACTCACGGATTCTGGTATATTTTCAAATGCTTCGGCTGCAAGCCAGCCACTTCGCCCCGTTTCATCCTCAACTAGAAAATAATTTCCGTGTATTTTCGACTTTTCCATGTGCAGTACTCTACCTTCCTGAATGGTGCCAATGGAAGCAGCTGACTCAAAGGGAGACACCCGCAGTCGCGCATCCGGCACCACAACAACCCCATCATGCCAATGCTGATATCTGCCAAACGCGCCAAAAACTGATACAGCAGTTATAAACAGACAGCAGGCAGCCGTAGCAAGTCGCGGGGCTCGTCGTAAGCCAGGAGAAACAGGAAAAAGCAAAACAACTGCAAAAACAACAAAAGCACAAGTTGCCAGTACTATCCACTGGTTCAGACTCAAAAAACCGGCAAATCTCTGGTCAAAAGACTTTTCTTCCTGAAAAAGACCCTGCTTTTCACGAACCAGCGCAAGATTTCCACGAATATCGGAATCCCCGGGTGCCAGACGAAGTGCCCGTTCATAATTCAGAATGGCTTTGCCGCTCTGTCCATTCTGAGCGTAACTGTTTGCGAGGTTATAGAGAAGTGGTGCGGACACCCCGCTCTTTCGCAGGGATTCAAATTTTTCAATGGCTGTCCCGTAATCTCCACTGATGTAAGCTGAGCTTGCTTCCTGAAACACTGTTAATGGATTCCCGTTTTCGCTGGACGATACAGGCTGTCCGAAACAGAGCAGGAGCAAACAGAACCAGGGAACACGTTTCCAATACCAGTCATTCATCATAAACCTTCCAGTTCTTGTTTCAAAGCCTCAGCAAACTTCCTGCCCTGTGCACTGCTTAGTTCCTGACCGCCATAGGCACTTTCCTCTGCAGCTCGAAAGATTTCCACCAGAACAGACCCTACAGGAAGACGCTTCTCCAGGTCGGCAAGTGTAATAGCTGCAGCCTCAGTTTCCCAGGCAAGCCCAAGCTGTTCCTGAATCGCCCCGCGGCAGGCTGCCAGAAATTTCCTAGTATCATTTGCGGAAAGCGTGTCTTCGATCTCTTTCAAACGCAGGGTAAGCAAGTGCTTCATAGCCTGGTTTCTCTGTAGAAGCGGATTATTTGCAAGACGTGTTGCACGTAATTTAAAAATCGTGGCTCCAGACAACACAAGCAGGATAAAAAGAGCAAGCAGCTGAAACCATTTTTTTCCATACAGCGGTTCAATTGACTGATCCATGCTGCCGGGTGCCAGCTGTAATGGTGCCAGAGTGCTTATTGGAGGCTCGGTTTTCTGTCCTGTTTCCAAAGCCTTTTCTACCTTTTTCTTCTCAATATTTTCTTTTACGGGTTCAGATTCCTTTTTCTCGATCATCCCTTTTATTTTGAGAGGAATGGGACTTGAGGCCAAAGTTTTATAGCTTGCTGTAGCCGGGTCAAAATAGCTGAACTCCACAGCCGGAATTTCTGAAAGAGTAGAGTCTTTTGCCACAAGAGCCTGCTCAAACACTTTTTTCCCATGCCCAGGTCCTCCATCTTTTAAAAATTCAGATGAAGGAGTATAGCTCTTCCAGCCCTGTTCGCTGCTTAATTTGGGTGCCTGAACCCGATCAAAATTTCCCTGCCCGCTCACGGTCATTGTCAGTGTAATGGGGTCGCCTGGAGAAAGCTCAACAGGATCAGCTTTTACATGGAGACGAAAATCGCCGATAGCACCGCTGAAATTTTCCGGTCGCTCATCTTCAGGCAGAGGAAGAACTGTTAAATCAAATTCCGGGCTTGCTATCTTCACCTCTTTTTCACGATACGATCCAAAGAAATTATCAAAAAAACTGTCATCGAAAAAAGGATCATTAAACATGGAATTTCCACGTCGGGAAATGCGGCGCTGTTCCCTGAGGAGAAGCGTTGCTTCAAGTTCAACACTCAGTTTATGGGCACCCTCTTTAATGCCGGACAGAGATGAATTCCATGTCAAAACAGTATATTGTGTATTATTAACAAATTCCCGTGACTGCACCGGTTCACTTTCAAGCTGCTGCAGCACAAAGCCTTCTCCAGTGAGCAAAGGCAGACTGTTCAGGTTGGCTTTAATACCTTCTCTAAAATAAACCTTTATCTGCACAGGTACGACTTCCCCGCTGTAGCTTTCTTTCTTGGCGGGCTTCACCCGAAGAAAAGCAACTTCATCCGAATTCCCGGAACGAAGCCTTGCAGTGGACGAACCACTGGATCTACCGGTTTGCGGAACTGGGGAGCTGTTTGAGGCGGTGACTTCAAAATTGATGGGCTCTGTCTTTGCCTCTCCTGTCTCTGTTTTGATTCGGATGGCAGGAATAGTAAATTTGCCAACTCGTGAAGCCTGCACCAGATAGGTGGATGTGACAGAGGCGGAATAGGCACCATTAATAATCTCCACCTGAGTGGACTGGCCACGATGGTAAAATTGAAGTCCATCCACCTCTGGCAGCTGCGGCTCAAAAGATCGTACACCTGTCACCTGAATGCTCAGTAATCCTGCGCGATCCAGTGGGAAACTATTCGCATTCAGTGAAGCGGATATTTCAACAGCAGCCCTCAATGACTGAGTGCCTGCAAATAAAAATAGAAGCAGAAAACACAAAACTACAACTGCATTATTTTTCTGAAAATATTTTTTGATCTTCATTACCAATCCTTTACCGGTTTCTGATCTCGTGCTCTTTCGGTGATGGCAGAAGGTACAAAATTCAATTCACCCTCTTCATCTTTTAAACTGTTTAACAGCTGCCTGGCCTCTTCTCTGGTCATTTTCCCGAGACGCCTGCGCTCCTGATCCCTTGCCTGGGCCTGCTGCTCCTGTTCTTTTGCCTGTTTATCTGCTGCAGCCTGCTCATCTTTCTCTGATGCTGACTTCTGTTCATCACTCTCAGGTGAACCTTCCTGTCCGGGCTTGTCAGCGCCATCTTCCTGTTTATCTTTTTGACTATTTTGCTTATCCTGGGGCTCTTTATCGCTGTTGCCCTGCTGCTCTTCCTGCTTTTTGTCAGAAGACTCCTGTTTTTTATCCTGTCCGTCCTGATCTTTTTTATCTTTCTGCCCCTGATCTTTTTTCTGATCTTTGTTCTCTTTCTGATCCTTCTGATTTTCATCCTTATTCTGGTCTTTGTTCTCCTGTTTCTGTTTTTCCTGCTGTTTTTTCAGCTCTTCAAGCTTCTTTTTCACAATTTCCAGATTGATGCCTGCATCTTCATTCAGGGAATCCAGCTGCAGAGAACCATCAAAAGAAGCAACTGCCTGCTCCCACATGTCAATGGTGTGTTTCGGATCTGTCTGCAGGGTTTCCAGACCCCTTTGAAACAGGGCATTGCCACGATTATAATATGCCTCTTCCTGCAGACCCAAGTCATCACTTTTCAGTGCTTTGCTGAACTCCCTGGCAGCATCTTCAAACATATTGTTTTTATATGCCGCAGTTCCGTAATTATAGTGGAGTCTGGCATCATCAGGTGAATTCTGTAATTGTTCCTCATAAAATTCTGCTGCAGTTATAAAATCCCCTTCTGCAAATGCATCTTCGCCTTTTGAGGCAGCAGCTTCATGACTTCCTCCAGAAAGCAGGACAAAAAGCAAAAAAGATGCAACAGCCGCCTTCTGTTTCTTCCTGCGGCCGGCTGTTTCAATAAAAGGAAGACGCAGGACACGTGAAGATTTTCTTCCTCCCACCATAAATTCCAATGTGAGAAAGAAAATGGCAGCACCAAGGGGCCATGCAAACCTCTCCAGCGGCACCTTATGCCTTTTTTCAGCCAGTTCTTCCTTGGGGATAAAAGAAAGTTTTTCCTGATAAATGGTTTCCAAACCCTCGCCACTCACACCAAGGGGCACATAGAGACCACCCGTTGCCTCTGCAATTTTTGTAAGCATTGTTTCATCTAGCTGTGAGGTGATAAATTTACCGGATTCATCTTTCACAAAACCACTCTTTCCATTTTGATGAAAGGGGATAAGTTCCCCTTCACTGGTCCCCACACCAACAGTGTAAATGGTCATTCCTTTTTCAGCAGCCGCTTTCGCAGCTTTGAGCGCATTGCCCTCCAGATTTTCACCATCTGTGATCAGCACAAGAATCTTGTGATTAGCCTCGTTTGAAAGGATTGACTCAGCCTCGGTAATTGCAGCTGCAAGATCGGTCCCGCCCCGTGGAATAATTGTTGTATCAACGGCTCCGAGGGAACTGTCAAATGCGTTATAATCTATGGTCATGGGACACATGAGAAAAGCAGTTCCGGCAAAAGGCATGAGCCCCACCCGGTCTCCCTCAAGCTTTGCCACAAAATCCATGATGGCAAATTTTGCACGTTTCAGACGATTGGGTCGCACATCTTCAGCAAGCATGCTTTTTGAGGTGTCGACGGCAAAAAGAATATCAATGCCCTTTCGTTTCACATCAATCCATTTATATCCATATTGAGGCCTGGCAAGCGCGACGAAACAGGAGGCAATGGCTGCAAGGACACAAATCTTTTTAACAAGACGACGCCTGGACGAGACATTGGCACACAACTTTCCAAGAAGATGAGAAGCTGCAAAACGCTGTAGAGCCCTTTGTCTTCCACGCTCCATCTCTCTATACAAAAATATGAGCATAATAATGACAGCCCCTCCGGCAATCAGCCACAGGGGAGACGCAAATGTAATCATGGTAATCGTTTTCTCCCCACTGTTGTTTCAATTCCCAGAAAAAAGAGTGCTGCAAAAACAAACCAGGAGTACAGTTCCCGATAATTCTCAAATTTTTTAATGGTTCTAGTGGTGGTCTCCATGGTGTTGATCTCTTCATAAACTTTTTCAAGGGACTTTGTGTCAGTGGCCCGAAAGTATCTTCCTCCTGTCATTTCAGCCACCTGCCCAAGAGTCTCATCATCGATATCCACTTTTACCCGCATGAGGCGTTTACGGCCGAACCTGTCAGTCACCGGCATGGGCGCCTCACCCCTTGTTCCTGCTCCAATGGTATAAACCTTTATCCCCAAGGTTTCAGCTGCTTCGGCAGCAACCAGCGGTGGTACGGTTCCCGCGTTGTTCATTCCATCGGTGAGTAAAATCATGATGCGTGATTTTGCATCACGGTCACGCAGCCGGTTCAGGCCGCTGCCAATGGCCGAACCAATAGCTGTTCCATCTTCAATCATGCCGATTGACAGAGAATCCAGGCGCTGTGCAAGCCAGTCATGATCAAGGGTCAAGGGGCTTACCATGTACGGACGGCCGCCGAAGGCAAGCAGTCCGATACGGTCGTTGGGCCGTTCGTCGATGAAAGTATGCATTACAGATTTCACAACATCCAGACGGTTGGCAGCTTTTCCTTTCAAGGTAAAATCCAGGGCCTCCATGGAACCTGACACATCCACACCCAGCAGAATATCAATGCCGCTGGCCTCAATTTCAGTGGTTGTGTTACCAAGCTGTGGCCTGGCAAAGGCCAGAATGAGCAGACCAAGGGCAAAAAATCTTAAAGCGGCCAGCACACTTCCCGGCCCTGTTTTTCGTCCTTCGGCAATTGTGGCTGCAATAGATGTGGATGAAAAAATCAGGGCCGGTGCTGCACTGCGTCTACCGCGCAAAACAGCAAGCAGTGGTAAAAGAGCAAGCAGCCAGAGAAATTCAGGATAAAGAAAACGCATTTTTATCGTCCTCCTTCCTTTGTTTTCCGTGTGGCTTCAATAAAGTCATGTACCGCTGTCTCCATTTTTTCCATGCTGCTTCGATCAGGTGTCTGTCGGGCAAATTTTGCCATGTCGCACCGGTCCAGACACACCTTTAGACTGTCATGGTGCTCTTCCAGCTCTATAGCAGCCATGGCCGGATTGGTGCCAAGAGCTGCAAAAAATTCCTTTGTAGTCTGCCTCGTTGTCCTGATCCGGAACCGTTTTTCAATGTATCCTCGCAAAATATCCGAGAGTGCAGCAGCATATTGCAAAGCCCGATCACTGCTCATAAGGGTTCTGGCTCGGGCAAGATCAGCCAATGCTGTTTCATGGGCAAGGGGAAGAGAAATTTTCCTCTTTCTCAATCGAAAGAACCAGAAAAGCACTGCCAGAACAGTCAACAGGAGCAACACAGTCACAATGGGAACCGTGTAATCCGGTGGTTCAGGCAAAAGTAGAGGAGGATGGATATCACGCAATTCAGTGGGATTCATCTGTTGAGCCTCCTTTTTCTCTTGCCGAAGAAATTCAACAGAGGGGGAATGTAGGGCTGATCAGTGGAGAGATCGAGGAGGTCCACGCCAGAGGAACGGATGGCCCTGTGCAGTCTGTTTTTCCTGTCTGCTGCAAGTTCCGCGTATCCTTTACGCACTGCGGGATCAGATGTGTCCAGTTCCACCTGGGCACCGCTTTCAGCATCCTCAATGGTCAGCCAGCCCACATCTGGAAGGCTGTGTTCACGGGGATCAGAGATGATCATGGTGATCAAATCATGGCGACGGTTACTCACCTGCAGTTTCGGCTGCAGACTGGCCAAGCCTTCATCAAAATCTCCCGGCAGACAAAAATCTGAGATGAGAAACGTTACACATTTACGTTTGGCCACCCCGTTTACGAAATCAAGGGGCACGATCAGATCTGTTTTTCGGCCCTGCGGCTGGAAAAACAGTATTTCCCTGATGAGCCGCAGAATATGGGAGCGGCCTTTTTTCGGTGGTATATAGAGTTCCACAAAATCCGAAAAAAGAACCAGCCCCACCTTGTCATTATTACGGACTGCTGAAAACGCCAGCACCGAACCAATCTCGGCCATAATCTCCCGCTTGGAACTGGTGGCTGAACCAAAGTCTCCGGAACCGGAGATATCAATCATCAAAATGATGGTGAGCTCCCGCTCTTCGGTGAATTTTTTAATGTGAGGTACACCAGTCCTTGCCGTTACATTCCAGTCAATGGTCCGGATCTCATCACCCGGTACATACTCCCGCACCTCGTCAAAGTTCATCCCCCGCCCCTTGAACACGGAATGATAACTTCCAGCCAGGGTATCGTTCACCAGGCGACTGGTGCGAACCTCAACCTGACGGACTTTTTTGAGTATTTCTTTTGTGATCTGCTCTTCCATGAGAAAATTCGCTTAGGGAACAGGAACGGTATCGAGAATCTTGCGAATAATATCCTCGCTGCTTATTGCCTCGGCCTCAGCCTCGTAACTGATGCGAATGCGATGACGCATCACATCCATTGCCGCTGATTTCACATCATCAGGGGTGACATAACCGCGTCCTGCTAGAAATGCCAGCGCCCTTGCAACAGCTTTAAGATTTATTGTTGCCCTGGGTGATGCCCCGGTTTCTATATAATCATGGAGATCAAGATTGAATTTTTTCGGATCACGGGTGGCACAAACGAGCGCGACAATATAATCCTTTATCTTGTCGTCCATATAAATGGTGTCCACAACTTTCCGGGAGGCAAGAATATCATCCGGCCCGATGACAGGATTCACCACAATCTTTGAATCCGTATGATCAACGGCATCCAGGATCATACGCTCCTGGGTGATCGATGGATAATCAACCACGACCTTTATCATAAAGCGGTCAACCTGTGCTTCGGGAAGCGGATAGGTACCCTCCTGTTCAATGGGGTTCTGGGTGGCAAGCACCAAAAACAGTTCCGGCAGTGTGAAGCTTTCATCTCCGATGGTGACCTGTTTTTCCTGCATGGCCTCAAGCATTGCGGATTGCACCTTTGCCGGTGCGCGATTGATCTCATCAGCAAGGATCAGTGAGGAAAAAATCGGACCCTGCTTCACCTCGAAAACAGTATCCCTGGGATTATAAATCTGGGTACCGATGATGTCAGCAGGAAGCATGTCCGGAGTGAACTGGATACGGCGGAAATCGGTGTGAATTGCCATCGCCAGGGTTTTCACGGCCAGGGTTTTGGCAAGACCGGGAAGGCCTTCAAGCAGGATATGCCCGCCGGTAAGCAGTCCCACCAGTAAACGTTCGATGAGATGCTCCTGACCAATGATAGACTTCCCCATCTCCTGCCGCAACAAACCCACCCAGGCGGAACTTGCGGCAACAGAATCATTGATGGCCTGAATGGAAGTGTAGCCCTCTGCCTGTTGCACAGGTGAAGATGGGGGAACTACTGGGGAACTATTTGAAAGTGTTGAGGTCTGCTCGTTCATAAAGGCTCCTTCTCTCTGAAATATGAGGATTTCCTGAATCCGTGAGATTAAATTACACTCACACAATAGCACAGAAACATTACAGGAACCTTGCGCCAACATTACAATGATGTAATGTTATGTAAAGCGTTCTTGAAGAGACAGATTATTCACTCGATGGATTTGTAAAAACTCTACTGAGGAGTCCCAGGTGGTTACAGATCAGTTGCCTCCATTTTTTCAGGAAATTATCTGTCATCGCAGCTCAACTCTGAATCTCCTGCTGGTGATGGTCATCATCTGGACCACCGGTGTCATCTGCCGTCGCATCAAATAGCCTCCTCTGCTGGGAGAACTCCTTGCCGGAATCGTCTTTGGTCCCTCTCTTCTCGGTATCATCTGTCCGGATGAGACACTAAAAGTGCTCGCGGAACTTGGCGTGTTTTTCCTCATGTTTTATGCAGGGCTCGAATCCAATGTGACCCATCTGCGACAGTATAAAAATCCTGCCATCTTAGTGGCCATTGGCGGATATATAGTTCCCTCCCTGGCAGGTTATGTTACCTGCAGATTCTTTGGACTTAGCATTATTCAGGCATTATTCATTGGCCAGGCCCTGTCCATCACGGCCATTGCAGTAAGTGCCCGGGTGCTTCACGACATGGGCCTGTCAGAGTTCCGGGTGACTCCGATAATCATGGGGGCCGGAATACTTGATGACATCATCGCCCTCACCGTTTTCACCACTCTCATTGACGTGACAAGCAGTAACGGCAACTCCCAGTATTCCGTCATTTTAATCTCACTTGGCAAAGTCACCCTTTTCTTTGTTGTTTCCTATTTTGTTGGAAAGTGGTTCTTTCCCATCGTTGGCCCTCACCTTTCCGTGCGGGAAGCCAAAGGATTTACCTTTGCCCTGATTGTAGCCCTGCTGGTCGGATCCTGGGCGGAAATAGCAGGACTCCACCTGATCATTGGAGCCTATATTGCCGGACTTTTTGTCCGAATCAGTGTGCCCAGCAAAAAACTGTTCATCAAAATCAATGACAGGTTTGTATCCATAACCTATGGTTTCCTGGGACCTATTTTTTTCTTCAGCCTCTCTTTTCATGTGACATTCGGAGTTCTGCAGAGCCATTCAACCATGATTCTGGCCCTGCTTGTGGCAGCAATTACCGGCAAATATATCGGAGGTTTTTTTGGAGCCCGGGTCAGTGGTATGAACATGGAAGAATCATCTATCATAGGGCTGGTAATGAATGGAAGAGGCGCGGTGGAGCTGATTATAGCATCGGTGGGTATGGAAATCGGCATTATTGACGACAGCCTCTTTTCAATCCTTGTATTCATAGCTTTTTTTACCACGCTTATTCCTCCTCTTTCCCTGAAACTTTTCTTCACCTCTTCAACTATTTTTCAAAAGCTGGTACCGATCACCCATCCCGATCAAAATCGAAACTGAAGTATTTGCAAAAGGAGACACTTACAATCAATACATTTCCCTAACCCACTCCCGTATACCAGCAAAAACAAGAATAATTATTTTTCACTTTTTGTAACTATTCAGCGAATAAATTGAATTTACTCGCATTTTTTTCCTTGACAGGGTTTCAGGTGATTTTTCGCAAAACTGACACGGTCTGCGCTGGG
>DQTH01000108.1 GCA_015662865.1 Desulfocapsa sulfexigens | reverse complement strand
GGACACCCGCTATTATAGTGGCTTTTATGCTTTATTCTATTGTTTTAATTGAATTTTACACTATTCTTTGCAACACCCTTATATAGAATCAGATATTTTTTTACCTGGACAAAGAACCCATGTTTTACATTTCAAATAGTGTAAGTATTCCAGACTGGGAAATCGAGTTAAAATTTATTCGTGCTCAGGGAGCAGGCGGCCAGAATGTTAATAAAGTCGCTTCAGCGGTACATTTACGTTTTGATGTTCGCTCCTCTTCCCTGCCGGAAACACTGAAAAACAGGATGTTAACACTTCAGGACCAGAGAATAAACAAAGAAGGAATTCTTATACTCAAAGCGCAGCAATACAGAAGCCAGGAAAAAAATAAAGACGATGCCCTGCAACGTCTGAGGGAAATTATCCTTCGAGCTGCACAAAATCGCAAGAAACGTCGCCCCACCCGGCCGGGGAAAGCCGCCAAAAAGAAACGCCTTGAAGGAAAAAAACATCGTGGGCAACTCAAAGCCGCCCGGAAAAAAATTCGTTATTAATATTTTAACTCCTGCTACAGTCAATACTTCACACGCAAAGTGCGACTGTCTATTCCCAAAAATCAACAACAATTAAAATAGAGAGAAAATAACATGTTTAAAACCAATGAATATTTTGACGGAAAAGTCAAATCAATAGCCTTTACCAGCGAGAACGGTCCTGCCACTGTAGGTGTGATGGCAATTGGAGAGTATGAATTTGGAACTGATTCAATCGAGATCATGACCGTGGTTTCCGGAAATATGGACATCAAACTGCCGGGTAGTAATCAATGGAAGAGTTTTCCAGCCGGAAAGAGTTTTGAGGTGGCAAAAGGAGTGAAATTTGGCGTCCGTGTGGATATGGAAACAAGCTACTTATGTCTCTACAAATAAAATGTGAAATCATCAAAAAAAGCTTGCACCGTTTTTTTGATTTTGGTAAATAGTCTTCTTTCGTCTACACTGTGACGCATTAAAATACTATATACCACAGGAGGAAACAGGTTTTCACAAACCTGTTTCCTCCTGTTTTACATATATTTTCTATATTGTGCCTGCTCTTCCATAACGGATAAGCAGGCTTTTTTTATTGGTGTTCCCAATGCTCACCCACAGCTTTACCCATCTTCCCGGAATTGGGACAAAAACTGAAGAAAGACTCTGGCAGGCTGGAATCCATCAATGGTCACAGTGGCAGGATATGCCACCGGTTAGGCTGCCAAACAGTTCTCTCCCGGATCTCTCAAATCTACTTCGTCTTTCCAGTGAAAACCTCACGAAAAGCCCTGATTTTTTCAGCAGACGTTTACCGGCCAATGAACAATGGCGCCTGTTTTCACACTTTCGGGATCGAGTGGCTTATCTTGACATTGAAACCACCGGCCTTGGACAGGATTCTGAAATCACGACCATTGCCCTGTACGATGGAAAAGAAGTTCACTGCTATGTCAATGGCCAGAATCTTGAAGATTTTGAAAATGACATTTGGCAATATGAAATACTTGTCACATATAACGGTAAGACTTTTGATGTGCCCTTTCTGGAACGCTGGTTCCGTACAAAACTCACCCATGCCCACATTGACCTGCGATATATTCTGGCAAAACTGGGTTTTAAAGGTGGATTAAAGGGGTGTGAAAAACAGATGGGAATAAACCGTGGAGCGCTTGATGGAGTAGATGGATATTTTGCCGTACTCCTCTGGCAGGATTATATAAACAACAATAATGAAAAGGCTCTGGAAACCCTTCTTGCCTATAACATTGAAGATAGTGTCAACCTGGAATGTCTGCTGGTTGAAGCGTATAACAGAAACGTACTTGCCACTCCATTTGGCAAGGAACTGCTTCTTGAAGCCCCAAAGACACCTTTTATTCCATATCAGCCCGATTTGAGTACTGTGGAGCGACTCAAAAACAGGCTACACTGTTAAATCATCTCTCCTGATCATAATCAAAGAACAATTTCTGTTCCTTCTGCGGCAAAAAAGATCTCCGTATCCCCATATTTTCCGGGTTCACAATAAGTTTTTGCCAATTCATCCAACTGAGCGTCTGTACGATCCGGATCATGATGAAACAGAGCAAGTTTTTTTACACCTGCCCGGTTAGCAGCCGCTATTGCATGCTCCATGGGGGAGTGTCCCCAGTCAATTTTGGCTTCATATTCCTCCAAAGTATACTGGGAGTCATGAACCAATAAATCAGCCCCTTTGAAGAACTCTTCTATGGCCCTGTTTTGCTCTTCGGCCACCTCTTCACCTTCAACAGCCATGGCTTCATCATATTCCGGATTGTCCGGATCAGTTATGAAAAGATTTCGGTAAGGCTCATGGTCATAACAGGTACAGAAGATTTTGCCATTATGCTCAAAACGATAACCTAATGCAGTGATTGGATGGTTGATAAACTTGGTGGTTAAGAGCAGGCCGTCACCAAGGTCCTGCCCCGGTTCTTCACGCAGACGTTTGTATTCAATGTCCGACGCCAACTCTCCGACATTTATCGGAAAATATCGATATTTCATCTGACCACCCACCACATCCTTCAACGGGTCATCTTCATAACTCACAGGACCGTGCACAGCCATCTGTGTACCTGGAATATAAATCGGGGTAAAATATGGAAACCCCATGATATGATCCCAGTGAGTATGGGACAGATACAGGCCAATCTGCAGTGGCCCATTGGCTAAATCATTGGCAACCAGGGCATTACCCAGTTCCCTGATCCCTGAACCTGCATCAATAACAATTATCTCTTTTCTGCCGTCAACCCGCAGTTCCAAACAGGCTCCATTGCCCCCATATTTCATTGTATGTGGGCCTGGACAGGGAATAGAGCCTCTAACACCCCAAAATTTTATTTTCATGGATTATTAATCTCTCTTTATAAAAGCTTTTCGTTGCCGGACTTACCGACGTTCAGCCCTTATTGTCGCTGGGAAACCACGCCCAGTCATAGTGGTTAAACTTGCAGAAAAACCTGTGCTTTCTGAATTTCATCTTCCACACTTTCAGCGATCTCACCAAACATTTCCCAGGTCAAACCTGTGAGTGCAAGCAGCTTATCCGCACCTTTCTCTGCAGGGAAAGGATCTCCTGCATAGCCAAGATCAAGAATATTGGCATACATATTTGCAAGCCCGACATAAGCAGCCAGCACTCTATGCTCTTCAGGTGCCTCTTCCACATTGTGGTGAAAGCAGATAGCACAGGTCATGGCCTCGTTCAATTTCCATTTTTCAGCAATCAAACGACCGACTTCCTGGTGATCGATTCCCATTAGCTCCCGCTCCACTTCAATGAGTGGCTGGTTGTCCTGTTGAGCTTGCAATAAGACAGCAATATATTCATCACCAAATGGGATCTTTCCAAGATCATGGAGAAGCCCGGCAACAAAATATTCTTCACATTCGAACACCGGCACATCATTGGCTTTGGCCAGCAGTTTGGCACACACCCCAGTACTAATCGAATGAGCCCAGAATTTTTTAGTGGGAAGCGCTCTTGATTTTTTTGCCCCTGAAACTGAACGGATGATAGCTGTACTGAGCGCCATATTCTTAACCGTATTCATGCCAAGCATGGTTATGGCACGGGTGAGCGAAGTCACTTTATTCATGAGAGAATAATAGGCTGAATTGATCAGCTTCAGTACCTGACCGGTTAGAACCGGATCAAGAGAAATCACCTTATTCAACTCATTAGGTGAAGCATCCATGCGACTGCAGATCTCCATTACCTTGCCAACGGTAGTGGAAAGGCTGGGCATTCGTTTAATAAATCTGTTAATACCTTTTCTAATGGCCTGTCCGTCTTTTTCCATCACATCTACTATATAAAAATTATTGTAAAATCAGCATATTGAATACTACAAAATGGATCGTTATCATTTATTGTATAGCAAGCAGAAAAGGAGGTCAAGGAAAGAGAAAAATGGTTCAACTTAACAAATTTTGATAATCCTGTTGCTGAAAAAGACAGTGATATGGTAGGCATTCAGCATGGAACGATTTTCTCGAACACGCTGTTTTCTTGGCGAAAAAAAATTCAATATTCTACAACAGGCTTATGTTACCATTGTGGGCCTTGGGGCCGTTGGCGGATATGCTGCAGAAGGTCTTGCAAGGGCTGGAGTGGGTCGATTACGGCTTGTTGATTTCGATACCATACAACCTTCCAACATCAACCGGCAGATTCTGGCACTTGAGAGTAGTATCGGGCAAACAAAGGTTGAGGTGGCAAAGGAACGGATCAGTCTCATCAATCCGGAATGCCAGGTGGAAGCTCTGCAAATATTTGCAGCAGATGACACGCTTAATGATATTCTGTCCCCAGCGCCTGACATCCTGATAGACGCAATTGACTCGCTTAACCCAAAAATTCAGCTTCTGGTTGGTGCCCACAAACGAAAGATAACCACATATTCATCCATGGGTGCGGCCCTGCGCACAGATCCATTCAAAATTAAAACCGGAGATATCATGACATCCAATCACTGCCCCCTGGCCAAACATGTTCGAAACCGCTTGCGTCGTCAGGGAATAGAGGGTGGTATACAATGTATCTACTCCACCGAACGGGTGGAGTTCAGTTATCAGGGTCCGGAGAAGACGGAACAGGCTGCATCTCCCTATGAAGACAGGGGAAGAAAACGAAACGTACTTGGATCTTTACCTACTATTACAGGAATCTTTGGTCTGATACTTGCAAATGAAGTTATTCTTCATCTGATACAAGAGGCGTAAACAAAACATAAATATCTCCGTGCAAAGCCGGGAGGTTACCTCTAAGTAACTATGAGAAAGTTTTTTCATATGCTTGAAACCACCAGCAATTCCCGGGCAGGCCGAAAACGCAGCAATAGTGTAATTTATAAAAAT
>DQTH01000253.1 GCA_015662865.1 Desulfocapsa sulfexigens | reverse complement strand
GTTGCTAATGTTGTTAAAATTCACAAATGTTTACGAAACCAAAATTAGGAGTTGCCGCTATTGGTGCGATTCAGGCTGGTTCGGGAACCGCTGTGGCTCTTTCAAGGTTGGCAAGGGCTGTCTGGTAATCAAAATAGGTGGTAACCAGATCGGATTTTGCCACAGTGAAACGGAGTTGTGCATCATTGAATTCTATCACATCACCAAGACCCGTTTTGTAGCGCTCGTCAGCAAGTTCAAGATTTTCCTTTGCAAGTCTGGTTATTTTATCCGCCAGAAAGACGGAATCCCGTTTTTCTTCGGCAAGATGAAAGCTGTCGGTCACTTCCTGGATGGCTTTGAGTTCAGCCTCACGCAGTTGCGCCTGAGTACTTCTGAGATTGGATTTTGCCTCTGTCACTTCACCATTGGTGCGAAAGCCTGAAAAGAATTCCCAGACAAGGCCAACGCCTACATGCCATTGATCATTCAGACCTGCAAGGTCGGTGTCGTAAGCATTGTAGGAACTCCTTGCATCAATGTCGGGCCAGTAGCCGCTTTCTGCAACATTCAGTGTTGATCTGGCAGCGTCAATTTTCTTCTGTGCCCTGCTGATGTCCGGACGCTGACTGGCAGCTTGTTCAAGGAGTTCTTTCAATGTGCCTGGAATGGGAGACAGAAGGTTTCTGAAATCAGTGGGATCAGTATCGGCCATTTGTATATGATACCTGCCACCAGCAGGAGCCAGTCCCACAACCCTGTGTAAAGCAACTCGGGAAGATTTCAGGGCAAACTGACTCTGAAGAAGGAGGAGGTTTGATTTGCTCAGTTCCACATGGGCGTTGGTGACATCGATCTTTGACTTGATCCCGGCCTTGTAGTACTCCAGTGCACGATTATAATGCATGGTGTAACTGCTCACCTGATCATTAGCAATCATGATAAGGTAATGTTTGGCAAGCACGTCATAGTAGGCAGCTTTAACCTGATTGACAATGTCTGAGCCAACAGTGTTCAGAAAGGCAATGGCTGCCTCTGTTTCATGACGGCTGGCAGAGATCAGGCCGTTTGTTTTGCCAAAATCATAAATGAGCTGATTGGCGGATATTCCACCGGAGAAAACATTATCTTCATCAGTGGGCAGAAGGCCGTTAATGTGCGTTCGCCCGGCTTCGCCTGTTGCCGTGAGATGGGGAAGATAGTCACTCACAGCCTGAGTGCTTATGCCTTCTGCTGCCCACACCTGATTGCGTGCGGTTGTAATTCCCGGATTATTCTGTAGGGCAAGTTCAAGGAAGTCATCAAGACCAAGCTCCGGAGATGCAGCGGATTCGTCACATAAACCATCCGCCGGATTTGCAATAACGACGAGGAAGATGAGGGTCAGTAAAAATCTGAATGTGTGATGCATAATGATAGCAATTTAAAAAGAGTTAAACAAATTTACGGTTACGCACTTCTTCTTCAACGCTGACAAATTTTTCCCGAAGCGTTTCCAGCAGAACGTAAATTACCGGAACCAGCAGAGTTGAAACAAAGGTTGCGGCAATCATTCCACCAACGATGACCACTCCGATGGAGCGCATACTCATGGCGCCGGCTCCGGTTGCCAGGGCAAGGGGCAGGGTACCTAAAAGAAAGGAAATAATGGTCATCATGATGGGTCTGAAACGTAGGTTGGCAGAACTGAGAGCCGCCTCTGTGATTGAAAGACCGGCTTCGCGCTGTTCCTTGCAGAATTCAATGATAAGAATTGCATTTTTAGTGGACATGCCAATGAGCAGGATAAGACCCACCTGGGCAAAAAGATTGTTTTCAATGCCTGTGATAAGCTGGCCTGTAAGGGCACCCAACATTACCAGAGGAACAGGAACAAGTATCATAATGGGCAACACCCAGCTTTCAAACTGGGCACAGAGAAAGAGGTAGACAGCGATAATGGCAAAGGTGAATACGTAAATGGTCATGTTGCCGGCAAGACGTTCCTGAAAAGACATGCCCGACCAGTCAAAACCGTATGTTCCGGAAGGAGGTAAAACCCTTTTGGAAATTTCATCCATGGCATCCATGGCCTGGCCTGAACTGTAGCCGGGTGCTGCGCCACCGTTAATGGTGATGGAACGATACATGTTGTAATGGGTCAGGTTTTGAGGCCCGGTGGTAAAAGAAACGGAGACCAGTGCGGCAAGGGGCACCATGTCTCCTTTGTAGTTTTTGACAAAAAGTTTGTCGATGTCTCCCACCTGGCTGCGAAAATGTTTATCTGCCTGAACAAAGACCCGGTAGACTTTTCCGTATTTGGAAAAATCATTCACATAAAAGGAGCCGAAATAGGCCTGCATGGTGGAATAAATTTCAGCAATCTCCACTCCCAGTGATGCTGCTTTTTTACGGTTCACATCAATGGCCAGCATGGGGTAATTTGGTGCATAGGTGGTGTAGGCCATGCCGATCCGGGGATCTTTATTGGCTTCTGCTATCAATTTAGTTGTGTAGCCCACAAATGTATCAAGGTCTCCGGAGAGATAATCCTGGAGTCTGAAATCAAATCCGCCTACAGTCCCGAGCCCCGGGATTCCAGGAACATTAAAGGCCACAACATTGGCGTCACTAATGGACCGCCCCTTCATGTTAATTGTTTTGATGATGGCATCCACCTGGAGTTCAGGCGTTGTGCGCTTCTCCCAGGGCGTCAGGGACACAAATCCTGCACCGGCGCTGGAATCAAGGCTGGAAGAAAGGATGTTGAAGCCGTCAATAATGACCAGATCTTTGATGCCTGGAACGGAAAGAATGAGATCTTCAAAATCCCTTCTGACCGCAGCAGTTTTCTCAATGGATGACCCAGGTTTCAAGGTAAACATGACCATGAGTGCACCCTTATCTTCTTCCGGTACAAATCCGGATGGGATGATGGTGAAGAGATAATATGTGGCAAAGAGCAGGCCGAAAAAGACCAGCATTACCAGGTAACGGGTTTTAATTAGAAATGCGACAATGGCCGTGTAAATGATTGTGAATTTATTAAAAAAAGCGTCAAACCATCTGAAAATTATAAATTTCTGAGTGCCTTCCGGCCGGCGTTTGATCAGTATTGCGGCAAGGGCCGGTGACAATGACAGTGAATTCACCGAAGAGATGATCACGGAAAAACTTATGGTAAGAGCAAACTGTCGGTAAATGGAACCGGTCAGCCCGGGCATGAAAGAGACCGGAACAAAAACAGCCACTAGAACAAGGGTAGTGGCAATGATCGGGCCAATGAGCTGCAGCATTGCCTTCTTGACAATTTGCGGAATGGACAGGTCAGGTTCTTCATCTGCTAGCCTTTCCACATTTTCCACAACCAGGATCACATCGTCAACAACAATGCCGATGGCCAGAATCAGGCCAAAAAGGGTGAGAAAGTTAATGGAAAAATCTGCGGCTTTTAAAATGGCAAAGGTTCCGATCAGGGAAACAGGGATGGCCACAATTGCAATGATGGTGGGGCGGATGGAGCCAAGGAAGAAAAGAATGGTGAGAACCACCAGTACAACAGTAACAATCAGTGTCTCCACCACGTTAGCGATGGCAACTTCGACAAAGAGAGTGGTGTCGTAAGGGATCGAGTATTCGACACCTTCCGGGAAACGTGCCTTGAGCTCATCCATCTTCCCTGTGACAGCCTGCCGGATCTGCAGGGAATTGGAACCGGGAAGCTGGTAGATGCCAACAAGGGCTGCCTGTTTTTTGTTTACAAGGGCGTTCCAGTCGTACTTTTCCGAACCGAGTTCAATTGTGGCAACTTCTTTTAAATAGACAAGGGTTCCATCATCTTTGAATTGGTTCTTTAAACGAATCTGTGGGTAAAAAGGAGTAAATAGCATGGATGAAATTGAATTAAAGGTCAAGCCCTTCGGGTCGCT
>DQTH01000262.1 GCA_015662865.1 Desulfocapsa sulfexigens | reverse complement strand
GTCATTATTTTAATTGGTTGGCTATGTTTTCTATTGTGTTTTGGTCAACCCCGAAACTTGAGAAAGTAAGATTGCAGGTGAATATCTCGCAACCTTCATTAACCTTCGGAACAGGGACCTCCGCCTGCTCCAGGTCAATCCCTTGTTCAGCCGTTCCCTGATTACAGACTTTGATTACAGCGATGTAGATTCTATGCTGAAACGGCTCATATCTGATCCTGATGACCCTTTTTCATTTTACATGCTGACAAAAGCTGACGGAACATGCGTTGGGGCAAGTCTTCCAGAACTGATAGACAAAAAAAATGGAGAAAAAAAATGGCATAAAGTAACTCTGCAGAAGGGGAAATATGTCTCTAACTGGAACAAACGCCCCGAGACTGCATTACTGGCCAAGCCTCCTTTTGGTGGTGATAGCCGCTATACAATGGTTTTTTCCTCTGCAGTTCACGATGGTCAGGGACAAGTCATTGGAACCATAAATGCACGAGTTAAATGGCAGCTGGTTCAGCAGTGGCTCAACCATCAGGTACAAAGCTATCGTGAGGCTGGCTGGAAAAGCAAAAATCTTACCATTACACTGGATGACGGAACAATCATTGCCCATGAACAGGGCAGTACAGTATACGAAAAGAATATAAAAGATTTTTTCAACGATAATAAAAATAAACAGAAATTTATTAACGAAGAAAGTGGCATAATCCATGATGTCGGAAGTGGTAAGGCTAAAATATATGCATACTCCACCGTCCATATAGGTAGTTTTAAATGGAAAATCATCACCTGTGTGGACGAAAATGAATTCTATCAAATTCAAAACGACTTCATTAAAACTTTTGCAGTCGCCCTGTTAATCTGTCTGGCTCTTGCTGTTCTTGTTGGGGTTTTCACCGGTAAATCGCTGGTACGTCCCTTGAACCGGGCAGTTTTAATACTTCAAAACATAGCAGCAGGTGATGGGGACCTGGCAGCACGGCTGCCAACAAGGGATGACGGAAAAAAAGGTGATGAAATCAATCAACTCTCGGTTGCGTTCAATACCTTTGTCGAAAAATTGCAATCAATATTCAAGAAAATCGCCGGAAATATTGAGACACTTAACAATTCATCCAGTGCATTAACTGAGCTCGCTGACGGTTTTGCAGGTAAGGCTGACCTAGCCTCGGACCACTCCAATACTGTGGCAGGAGCAGCTGATGAACTCAGTAATAACATGAGTTCCATCGCCGCAGCTGTGGAAGAAGCGTCTATCAATATCAGCCAGGTCGCAAATGCATCCGAGGAGGTAAGCTCAACGTTTGGCAATATCTCCAGTCAGACCAAAGACGCAAGAGCTGTAACAGATGAAGCAGTACAACAGGCTAGAGAGGCCACCGCAAAAGTAGCACAGCTCGGTGAATCTGCAGGCCAGGTAGGTAAAGTCGTGGAAACAATAACGGAAATATCTGAACAGACCAACCTCCTTGCCCTGAATGCGACCATTGAAGCCGCGCGTGCAGGTGAGGCCGGGAAAGGATTTGCCGTGGTGGCAAATGAAATCAAAGAGCTGGCGGCCCAGACATTCTCGGCCACCAGTGAAATTAAAACAAATATTACTGATATTCTTTCATCTGTTGATGGAACGGTTATGGTTATTGATCAGATAAGTTCGGTTATCGACAATGTAAACGACATCGTCTCAACCATAACTTCATCCATCGAAGAACAATCAGAGACCACTGTTGAAATCGCCAGTAATGTCAGTCAGGCTTCAGATGGAATCCAGGAGATAACAGAAAATGTCGCACAAAGCTCTGCAGTGGCAGAACAGGTTGCCGTTGATATTTCCGGGGTGAATCAATCCACTGGAGATATCAGTGAGAGTAGCGGACAGTTGAAAAAGAATGCAGAAGAACTGGCAGAGCTCGCATCTGAAATTAAAGGGCTTGTCGACAATTTCAAACTGTAGTTAACCGCTACTGCAGGTCTCAACAAAAAAGCCACGACGATTCACTTCGTCGTGGCTTTTTTCAGATAAAAAGAAAATTCTTCGTTCTCATAGCCCCGCTAAACCGGGTGCTTGCCAAATTCGCTCAGGATTTCTGGTAAATCTGACAGCCGGACCGTGCAAACTCATCTGCTTTCTCTTTCAGACCTGCTTCCAATGCATTTTCTTCATTCATTTCCAGTTCTCTCGCATACTTTCGCACTTCGTGGGAAATCTTCATAGAACAGAATTTAGGTCCGCACATTGAACAGAAATGGGCAACCTTGGCATTGGAATGCGGCAGAGTTTTATCGTGAAAATCCACTGCCTTTTCAGGGTCGAGCGACAGATTAAAATGATCCTGCCAGCGGAACTCAAAGCGAGCCCGGGACAGGGCATTATCCCGATACTGTGAACCGGGATGGCCCTTGGCGAGGTCTGCTGCATGGGCGGCAAGCTTGTATGTTACCACACCTTCGCGAACATCTTCCCGATCAGGCAGCCCCAGATGTTCCTTGGGAGTTACATAACAGAGCATGGCTGTTCCATACCAGCCGATCATGGCAGCTCCAATTGCACTGGTTATGTGATCATAGCCCGGTGCAATGTCAGTGACCAGCGGCCCAAGCGTATAAAAAGGTGCTTCGCCGCAGGCCTCCAGCTGTTTATCCATATTCTCTTTAATCATGTGCATGGGTACATGACCCGGACCTTCAATAAAAGTCTGCACATCGTGCTTCCAGGCAAGTTTGGTCAATTCGCCCAAGGTGGTGAGTTCAGCAAACTGAGCTTCATCATTGGCATCCTGCAGGCAACCCGGGCGAAGTCCGTCACCCAGCGAAAAGCCCACATCATACTGCTTGAGCAGTTCACAGATATCTTCAAAATGGGTGTAAAGAAAATTTTCTCTGTGGTGTGCCAGACACCATTTAGCCAGGATACTGCCGCCCCGGCTGACAATACCGGTGGTACGTTTTGCGGTCATGGGCACATGGTGGAGGCGAAGTCCGGCATGAATGGTAAAATAACTCACTCCCTGTTCACACTGTTCAACAAGGGTATCCCTGAACATCTCCCAGGTTAACTCCTCTGCCTTACCATCAACTTTTTCCAGCGCCTGATAAATGGGAACAGTACCGATTGGAACTGGAGAGTTGCGCAGAATCCATTCCCGGGTTTCATGGATGTTTTTGCCGGTGGAAAGATCCATCACCGTATCAGCGCCCCAGCGAGTGGCCCAAACCATCTTTTCAACTTCTTCTTCAATTGACGAGGTGATGGATGAATTGCCGATATTGGCATTGATTTTCACCAGAAAATTCCGACCGATAATCATGGGTTCGCTTTCCGGGTGATTTACATTACATGGCAACACAGCCCTTCTGCATGCGATTTCATCACGCACAAATTCCGGAGTAATATAACTCTTTGGAGTATTGGCTCCAAAACTCTGGCCAGGATGCTGTGATAATTCTTCCTGCAGCTCATCAATGCGCTGGTTTTCACGAATGGCTACATATTCCATTTCAGGTGTTATTATTCCCTGCCTGGCATAATAAAGCTGACTCACATTTTTTCCAGCCTTGGCCCTGAGCGGTTTTTTCACTTCCTGAAAACGAAGATGGTCCAGATCCGAGTTATACAAACGGTCTTTTCCAAACTCGGAAGTTAAATCATCGAGCTGCTCGACATCCCCTCGATCCAGTATCCACTTTTCACGCAGCCTGGGCAAGCCTTTGCGTACATCAATCTCCATTTCCGGATCTGAGTAGGGACCACTTGTGTCATACACTGTCACAACAGAGCCGCAGCCTCCCGGCCCTTTAATAGCAGGGTCTTCCACCTTGATTTCCCGCATTGCCACCTTGATATCATGCAGCTTACCTCGCACATACACCTTTCTGGAATTTGCAAACGGTCTTCGGGTAACACTGCTTGAAGTGGGCAATTTTTCTTTTCTATCTATTACATCCATATTCAGCACCTAAGATAATAATTCGCAACTGTTAAGTTTGATAAACTCGTAAAAAGTCTCGATCTGAGATGGATTTGTAAATAAGCGTAGACTTCGAAAAACTTCATATTCGAGGCGCGTTTACACCCTTGGGTGTAAAAATCACATTACTTCAGCGTACTAGGTACGTTAAAACAATGTGATTTTCGCAGCAACGAAGAAGATGAAGAGTTTTTACAAATCCATCAAGTTTAAATGAATAACGAAAAGACAATGGAAGGTAAAAGAACACCACAAACCAGAATTCTCAGGTCTGAATGGGAAAGGTGTGCCAGATATGACACGATAAAAAACAACAGATTCATCGTGACTTTCCCTACGACTCAATTACAAGTATCAGGTTCCAGGAGTCTGCTCTCAGCCGGTTTTCCGGCACCCCCAAGTCTCATATTTTTTTACTGCATAAGCAGCATCCAATAACTCCCCTATTGGGAAAGTCAAGGAAAAACGCTTGATGATGAGCAGTGATTCAGCTATTATTTGTGAGGAATTAAACAATAATAGAATATTCTTTAAATACACTGCAGGCATCATACTGCGATGTCTGCATCTTACTATTTGGAGTATATTAATCCACAAGTTTTATCCGGGGAGGGAGATAAATGCTCAACAAATACTGGGAACCATATATTGTACGGGAAGTTGCCCCATTCAAGGTTGATGGTCTGGCCATACCGTATCCGGAATTTGTCCCAAGACTCTACAACTTCTGTAAAGCACTTGGCTTTAGAAAAGATTACATTATTCCGTCCCGAGCCTTTTGTTCCGACGAAAACCAGGGCTTGCCGATAATTCTGCTCACCAAACATTTTGGCAGCTTTCCCTTTAACCATGGTCGTGTTGGGGGCATGCTGGCTATTGACAGGCACGGACCGCACTCCCATCATGGAGATGACCTGATAATTGTCCAGGCCAGTCACGTGGGCTACGATCCTGATACCGGTGAGTATGGTACCTATCACAGACCGCAGCTCCCAGGCAATAATATCTGCGTCTTCTGTGGAAAAATCACACATGTGATAACTCCCTATCTGGAACGATATAAATTTGCCTGCGCCAGGACCTTTCTCTGGCAGGACGATAATGGACGCTACCTGATAACCACAAAAAATTCTCTCATTGATTTTGGCTCTCACCCTGTGGAGCAGGGACTGGTTCTCAAGCTCTCCAATATTGTCAAGCAGGATGAGCAGGGCGTTATCAGGCCCGTCACAGCCGCAAGCACAACCCAGACATATGAAATCTCTGACCATTTCAAAAATCGTCTTGATAACGCAGGATATAAATGGAAGAGAGGTCAGGAAGAACCCATTGGCCGCTGGCTGACATCCGATCTTTTTCATTTTAAAGTCAACTTTCATGAGACTGACGACTCCATTCTCCTGGAAAAAAACCTCATTGAGTTCATGCCTGATATTGTCAGTGCCAAGTATCCTTCCCTAAGGGCAGCAAAAACCAACGTACAGCTTGAGTTTGCCCGTGTAGTTAAATCGAGGACCACCCAAGTGTTGGGCCTAGTAAACCATTTACTCAAGCTCAAAAACGAAATATCCTTACCGAAAATAAAGCAAAAAACAACGGTGTTATACGTTCAGACCTGAGCGGGGCTCGAGCGGTACAAGCGCAACAACACACCAAGGGTGTTACCCCTCCACCTAACGATGCTCATATAGATCACATAGTTCCTCGTTCAAAAGGTGGTACAAATAGCTATTCAAATGCCCAAGTTCTAACACGTGAAGAAAATCTCAAGAAGGGGACTAAATGATATCTATTAAACAAAATACATATTTGAAAACTGCGGCAATTGTGTGTGGTCATATTGCAAAACAAGGCTTACCGATTTTATCGGCATTCAGAACAGAACCAGAAAGCCTGGAAGATAGTGGATGGCAGTTTTTCTGCGGTAAAGCGGAAGAAGACCCTGATCTTGCGCAAGTTTGGCTACTCGAAGAGGTACTGAAATTTGAGCCATCATTAGCTGAGTATATTGATTTACAGCCTGGAGCACAGGTTTGGCGATCAGATAAAAATGAGGCATGGCGAACCACCGGGTAAAAATAGTTAGGCACAAATAAAAATTTCAGTAACAGCAGAGTGTTAGGAGTTCTCGTTCGTCCTTCGCATCAGCGGTAAACTCATCTCCTGTTCTTTTCCAGGCATCACAAACACCCGGACATTCCATTATAACAGCAAAAACTTTCTTGATTATGAGACTCATCCGGAAAGTGGTACAACCCACTATACTTTTGATAATGTTGGTAACATTAAAACAAAGCGGGACAGCACGAGCCAGATGCCAATTAAAAGTTATACATACGACTCCATAAACCGGCTAAGAAGTATAACAGCAGGCTCACAGACCCTGACCTATGTCTATGACGAAGCCGATAACCTCACTCTCCT
>DQTH01000208.1 GCA_015662865.1 Desulfocapsa sulfexigens | reverse complement strand
GCAAATCTTGACCCATTCGATAACGAGTGACCACAATATGTGGTATGTGCTGGAGTTATATGCATACCCCAGATTTTGTTTTTCTCCTGCAGTTTCCGGGTACGCTCATTTACCAGTTGCTCCAGTTCTTCATTGAGCTGATGCAGATAATCATTGGCCTGAATTATTGCTTTTTCTTTGTCAATGCGCAGAATATTGATTCTGTCCATCAGTGCATAACCGAGCAGGGTGATCTCAAAAATCGATCCGACTTGCATGGCGTAGGATGTGAGGAAAGTCTGTGGAACAAAACCCAGATAGAGTAATCCTCCGATAAAAACACCAAGGAGAAAGATACACCAGGCAATCAGAAAATATTTTGCAGGTCTATAGCCCTTGGCAAGGGAACTCACGATGGCAATTAAAACAACGGGCGGAAAAAGGACTCCGGAAATTGTTGAAATCTGAACTGCTAGAGCATAATCACCAAGAAAACTCATGATCATACCAATGAGACCACTGGTGATCAACAGAGCAAACAGAAGTTTCACACGCGGGTGTTTATTTCCCCAGACCTGCAGGAAATTTGAGGCAAAGAGTGATCCACAAATAACTACGAAACCTATAAAAGCGGAAGTGGCACGGCTGGTGAACCACGGCAGACCCGGCCACAGATACTGGTAACTGAATCCGTTCAGTGAAAGCTGGAAGAGGAGGTAACTGAACAGATACAAAGTATAAAAAAGAAAAAGTTTGTCTCGAACCATCAGGTATGAAACAATGGCGGCTAGCATCAGCAGCAACATGATGCCATAGTAGCTGCCAAGGATAAAATTGCTGCGATCCACATGTTCAATGAATGTATCCGCACTCCACAGAGTGAGAGGGATTTGCATGGACCCTTCAGTCTGCAGACACAGGTAATAGTCAAATGTTTTTCCCCTGTGTTCAGGCAGGCGGAAGAGGAAGGTGCGGTGTTTAATGTCTCTTGACTGGAAGAGTGTTGAGTCTCCGGTTACCGTTTCCTTAAATCCACCCTGACCGTCAGGAACAAACAGAATCACCTTATCGATAAGTGGGGTGTCAAGCTGGAGCAGGATGGACTTTTGCAGGTCTGCGTCTGCATGTAGAGAAAAGTGGACCCAATAAAAATCCTTGGAAAAGCCAAAGCTGTTACCAATGTCTATGGCTGGTTTGAAATTTACAGGAGGGGCACCATTTAAAATATCGTTAAAAGTAAGAGTGCGTTCCGAGTCTGCAAAAATTTCAATATAGGGGAAAAGTTCAATTTTCGTGGTGTCCGGACCAAACTGTGCAGAAACCATTGCCTGGGCAGCGGTGGCCCTTGGAAATTGTGCCAGAAAAATGCAGATAAGAAGTAATATTTTTTTAAAACGCATATTGCTGCTGAAAAGTTTACAACATGGTCGTCAATTTATTTAACTGTTTTGTAAGCGTTCACAGGATATGTAACCTGCAATTATAGTCTACCTATATTGCGGGTTATGGGCACGTGCAGCTGGGCCGCGCTGTGATCACTTATCCTTTCTTAGTAGCAGAAATAAAAGTGTATACTATTTGTGTATCAGTTTGTGACACTGATGTAAATGACTTCATTTCAGGAGTAATGACGGGAAAAAACACTATTGGCTAGGCACTCTGAAATGACAGAGTTTTCATTTTTGAAATGTTTTGTGGATATGCTGAAAAAAGAGTGTCGCAAGTGTGAAGGCAGGGTGAGTGTATTTCTAAATTTGCTGTAGAAAACCTAACTCAGAAAATGATTACTATTACTGTATGGTCGTCACCAGGGCCAATATTTTGTGCATCGGTAAGTGCATTTGCTGTTTCAATGCAGAGCATATTTTTGTAGGCATCCTGTATCATGTCACCCATCCTTGCGGATTTTTCTATCCAGGGATTCCAGACAACGGCGGATGATGATCCTTGAGAACGGATCTGAACACTCCTTTCCTGATCATGAAGTGTCAGGCGAGGAGGGACGTTTTGATAGACACGATCAATTTCTTCCCGTATGTAAATATTGCCTTTCTGGGTTTTGATCTCTTTTGTCAACGCATCAAAATAGCTGCAGTTATCAAGGCCCTCAATGAAAACAGTGTCGATATCGTGGACAGCAAAATAACTGTGCAAGGCACTGGAAATTTCAAAGGATTCTGTGCTGCAATTTTTTGTGGTGAGGTTAAGCTGTAAGGTGCTGGATACCATGACACGCAACTGCAGTTTGAATTGATGCGGCCAGAGTTTTAATGTGTCTGGCGAGTTCTCCAGCTGAAACAGTAATTCTGTGGAAAACTCATCAGGTTCTTCTGTTTCCACAAGTGTCCATAAAGAGGTTCTGGCAAAACCGTGCTGGGGAAGATCCGGATCTGTCTTATGCTTGCCAAACCATGGCCAGCAGATCGGGATACCTCCACGGATTGCTTTGTCATTTTCAAAAAAACTCTTTTCACTGAGCCATAACAGAGGGTTCTTATCCTGCTGCCGGTAATGAAACAGGTGAGCGCCCTGTAACGCCACTCTGGCGCAGGCATTTTTATTGACGATTTCTATGTAAGCAAAACCGTTTTTTGTTTTTTTGTGCGTAATCATTCAGTCTATTGCCGCACGAGCCAGATCTGTTATTTTTTGCCAGTCTTTTTGTTCAACAGCCTCTGACGGGACAAGCCATGAACCACCAACACAGGCAACATTTTTCAAAGCAAGATAGTTTTTGTAATTGTCAGTGGAAATGCCACCAGTCGGGCAGAAAGTAATCTGAGGAAAAGGACCTCCGATGGATTTCAGCATCTTTACACCTCCGGCAGCTTCGGCCGGAAAGAATTTGAACTCATTGTAACCCATTTCCATGCCTTGCATAAGCTCGGAAGCTGTGGAAATACCAGGGATTAGGGCAATGGGCCCCTGGTTTGCGGCATTTAGAAGAGCAGGTGTTAGTCCCGGGCTTATGGCAAAGACTCCGCCAGCTTCAGCCACTGCTTCCAGATCTTCCTTTGATGTCACGGTTCCGGCACCAACAATCGCCCCGACTACTTCTTTGCTGATTTTTTCAATCGCCTCAATGGCAACAGGAGTCCGCAAAGTGATTTCCAGCACCCTGACGCCGCCTTCGAGCAATGCCCTTGCCATTGGAACAGCATCTTCCAGGTTTTTTATCACCATCACCGGAACAACAGGACCGGTGGTAAGTACTTCCAGGGGGGACATTTTCCAGTTACGGCTTTTCGACATAAGAGTCACGTCCTGTCATAAAGTATTTTGTTTTTATTCGTCATTATAACTGAAGATGGAACTTGCTCCCTCTTCAGCACCAAGCAGGTTATTACGAAGAGGGGCAAAGATCTGACGGCCGAGTCCATAACGATTTGAACTAAGATTGAATTCATTCGGCTCCCGTTCAGCCAGTTTCTTTTCATCAACTTTCAGCTCCAGAACATTGTTGTGGGGATCCATGGCAATGATATCACCATTCTGAACTCTGGCAAGCATCCCTCCGGCTGCAGCTTCAGGTGTACAGTGGATGGCAAAGGGAACTTTTCCGGAAGCTCCTGACAGGCGGCCATCCGTGACGAGTCCGACCTTATGGCCACGATTCATGGTGATTGAAAGAAAGGTGATTAATTTATGAAGCTCCGGCATGCCGTTGGCCCGCGGTCCCTGGAAACGAACAACCGCCACCATGTCATGGTTCAACCTGTCAGCCCTGAAGGCGTCTTCCAGCTCCTGCTGGCTGTTGAAGACTATGGCCGGTGCTTCAACATAGGTATGTTCACCATCAGCAAGGGCTGAAATCTTCATGATAGCCCGGCCAAGATTACCGGAAAGTACTTTTATCCCGCCCATTGCTGCAAAGGGTTTGGCAACTGTTGAAATTATCGCTGGATCGGAGGCCTGCCTGGGACCATCCCTCCAGATTACCCTGTTATTTTTAAGCACAGGTTCTTCTGTGTATTTTGTGAATCCTTTGCCTGCCACTGTCTGTACATCCTCGTGAAGTAAGCCGTCCTGTAACAGCTCCCTTATGAGCAGAGCCATCCCTCCTGCCTGCTGGAAAGAATTGATATCACCGGAACCGTTTGGATAGATGCGAACAAGAAGAGGGGTACAATCTGAAATTTCAGCAAAATCAGTCCAGTCAATACGGATACCTGCAGCCCTTGCAATTGCCACAAGATGCATGGTCTCATTGGTGGAACCACCTGTTGCCATCAGGCCAACCATAGCATTGACAATGGATTTCTCGCTGATCACTTCTGCAATCGGAGTGTAATCACTGCCAAGGTGGGTAATAGCTGTAATCCTTTCAGCAGCTGTTTTTGTAAGAGCTTTGCGCAGTTTTGTGCCGGCATTGACAAAAGAACTCCCAGGCAGGTGCAGACCAAGCATTTCAGCCATGAGCTGATTTGAGTTGGCAGTGCCGTAAAAAGTACAAGTTCCGGGGCTGTGATATGCTTTAACTTCACAGGTAAGCAGCTCTTTGTAACTTATTTCTTCTTTTGCAAAACGTTCCCGTGCCTTGTTTTTATCTTTATTGGCAATCCCAGTTTTCATGGGGCCTGCGGGAATCAGGATCATGGGCAGGTGGCCGAACTGTAATCCGCCCATGAGCAGGCCGGGCAGAATTTTATCACAGACACCTAGCAGAACGGCTCCGTCAAACACGTTGTGGGAAAGACCAATCACAGTGGACATGGCAATCACATCACGACTGATCAGGCTCATGTCCATGCCCGGTTCGCCCTGGGTCACCCCGTCACACATAGCAGGCACACCTGCGGCAAATTGTGCGTTTCCGCCGGCTTCGGCAACAGATTTTTTTATAATTTCAGGATATTCACCGTAAGGCTGATGGGCAGAGACCATATCATTATACGATGAAATAATAGCAATATTGGGAACAGAGTCATCAAGAAGTGCTTTGCGACAGCTTCCCGTGCAGCCAGCAAGATCATGGGCAAAGTTGGAGGAGGGGAGTTTATTGCGAAAAACCCCTTTTCCTTTTGCCTCTCCAACCCGCTGGAGGTAGTTCTGCCTGTGATTTTTGCTGCGTTCTATTATACGCTTGGTGACTTTTTTAACTATTTTATGCATACGGATTCCCTATTATTTTGCCCAGAAGACGCTCACAGGTAGTTTATGGCCTGTTCGCCGTAAAATAAAGCGGATTGGCATGTCCGCTGCAGCTCCGTCAGCTAGTGCTTTATCAAGTACATCTTTTTTGCCCTGTCCTGTGATGTGAAGGAAAATTTTTCGTGATTCAAGGATTGCCGGCAGGGTCAGGGTCATGCGCTCATGGGGAGCTGTGAGCGGGGCAATGGCCATACAGGTTTTTCCGGAGTTCATGTCCGTTGCCTGAGGGAGTTTTTCAGCACCCGGGAACAGGGAGGCCGTATGTCCATCATTTCCCATGCCAAGTATCAGCACGTCAAAGGGGCGGGAGATTTTTTTGAGTTGCTTTTCACATTCCGATTCTCCTTCTCCTGCTGTGGCAGCCAAATTCTTCATGCCTGTAAAGTGTGCAGCAGCGGCATTGTTCTGCAAAAGATGGCTCCGCACCAGATGCTCATTGGAATCACTGTCAGTGGGATCAACCCAGCGTTCATCAACAAGTGTGATGTCAACATTCTGCCAGGGAATGTCAGTGAGGGATAAAGCTTCAAACAGGACACCAGGAGTTCTGCCGCCTGATACCGCAAGACTTGCTCTACGATTTTGTTCAACTCCGCTCTTCAGTATTTCTGTTATCTCATGCGTGAGTTCATTGATAAGACATTCATGGTCAGGGAAAGAATAAAGATCAATTTTCGGCTTCATGATTGAGCTCCGGCAAGGTTCATGATGGTTTTACCATATTCTGATTTCAGGTTGTTTAGATAGGTTGGATCTATGAGCCCTTTCCATGCTTTGACCTTGAAAAAACGTTTGGGAATGGTCACGGATTCAGGTGTGAATCCTGTGCTTATCCGGGTTTTCCAGCGTAGTTTCTGAATGTGTTTGCCCAGTTCATCAATGGTGGCTGCAATGTCAGGATAGCCAACAGACATCAAACAGTCAGCTAGAAGTTCCTGTTTATACACACCACGGGCAAAGAGACAGGAAACCATGGATGTCATAAGAGCGCGAGCGGCTTCGTCCTTAATGAGAAAATTCACAACTCCGTAGGTATCCTGTTCAGAATGTTTCTGATCATATGAATAGCCTCCGCTGTCAAGATGCGAATGCCTGAATCCAAGGGATTGAGCAGTAAAGAAAACTTCTCCTGTCGCATAGCCTGCCATTTTCTGACCGAGTACACAAGCAAATTCCTCTCCACCATATTCTGCTGCAGCTTTGAGGCTGCCCTGTCTCAGGAGTTGGTAAAAATTATTTGCACCGTGGCCAAGAAGTCTGGTGACCTGCTGGTATCCTTGGGCATCTCCAAAAGAGAGAGCCACTTCTGTTTCTTTCTTCGAGATCAATCCCTTTTCAGTGGCCTCTGTTGCCCAGGCAAGGGCAACACCGCCTGACATAGTATCAAGACCTTGGAGAGTTTTAAAAAGTTATCTTGGATTATAACTTTTTTCTATTTCGTCATTCCCACGCAGGCGGGAATCCAGTCATTTTAATACGTTCTGGATCCAGGCCTGCGCGGGAATGACAAACAAAATGGCTGAGTTTTGTACGTTATCAGAATCAAAAATGAATTAAAAAAAATTATTTTCCAGGAATCGGAGCAATACCGGGTGGTGTAATCAGCACACTGGCCTTTTCTCCGATTGTAAATTCCTGGCTGCCGGTTGCAGAAATCAGGAAAAGCTCCTGATCACGCCACTTCACTGAATATTCTATGGCTGCACCGATGTAGGCTTTGGTTGTAATCGTACAGGGAAGGCCCGGCTGGCTGGTGTCACCAGCAGAAGTAAGAGATAATGCTTCGGGACGAATGGCAATCTCTATGTTTTTGCCAAGATGCTCAGCATCCATTGGTCTGTCAGTTTCGACCTCCACATCATCGATGCGCAGGATTGTTTTTTGACCTACCTCGATTACTTCCCCCTGGATAATATTGGCATCCCCCATGAAGGTTGCCACAAACTTGGAGTTTGGCTGCAGATAAAGCTGTTTGGGTGATCCCTGCTGGGCAATTTCTCCATCTCTCATAACAACAACATCATCAGATACTGCCAGCGCTTCATCCTGATCATGGGTAACATATACTGAGGTGACCCCAAGTTCCTGTTGTAATCTTCGAATATCTTCCCGCATCTGGCGGCGAAGTTTGGAGTCCAGATTACTGAGCGGTTCATCAAACAGCATGACCTTGGGCTCAAGAATCAATGCCCGGGCAACCGCAACCCGCTGTTGCTGCCCGCCCGACATCTGATCAATGTAACGGTCCTGAAAGCCGTCAAGGCCAACCGAGTCGAGGGCATCTTTTACCCGCTCTTTCCTTTCCTCTTTTGCGATACCCTGCATTTTCAGGCCGTATCCAACATTCTGGCCTACCGTCATATGAGGGAAAAGAGCATAGGATTGAAAAACCATGGCAACGTCCCGTTGGCTGGCCGAAAGCACCGAGACATCCTCATCACCTAAAATCACCCGGCCTGATGTGGGCAGCTCAAGGCCCGCAATGAGCCGCAGGATGGTTGTCTTGCCGCAGCCGGATGGGCCCAGCAGGGTGGTAAGGCTCCCTGCCTGAATATCGAGATCTATTGAGTGCAAAACCGTGTTGTCACCAAAGCTTTTAACCACATTGAGAAGTTGTACTCTGCTTGATTCCTGTTTCTTCATATGTGTATCCTGATCAGATTTTATGCTCTTTCTATCCTTGACCTTCCAATGAATTTTTCAACCAGCAAAATCATTATCAACATTGTAACAATCAGTACCGAGCCGTAGCAGACTGCCTGGCCATAATCACCATCTTCCACACGCCCCATGATATAGGTTGTTGCAACCTGGGTGTCAGCGGTAACCAGAAAGATTATGGCACTGACAGTTGTCATTGATTTTACAAAACTGAAAACAATAGCCGATATCATTGCCGGCCGGAGCAGGGGCAGAACAATGGTAAAGATTGTACGGATGGAACTGGCCCGCTGGGTAAGGGAAGCTTCCTCCAGTGATTTGTCAATCTGTGACAGCGCTGATATTCCAGAACGAATTCCAACGGGCATATTTTTAAAGATGAATGAGATAACAATAATAATGGCTGTACCATTAATGAGAATGGGCGCTGTATTAAAAGCAAGCACGTAACTGATACCAATGACTGTACCCGGGATGGCAAAACTGATCATGGCACTGAAATCCACAATATTGCGTCCGATAAAGCGTTTTCTGGTTGTGACATAGGCGATCATTAAGCCCATTAGAGCGGTCAGAGGCGCACCAACTGCGGCAAATTTGAGAGTGGTAAGATATGAGGGCCAGGCTCCGTAACCCATACCCCTGGCCCAGAGTTCTTCATAATGGGCAAGAGTTGGTGTGTAGTCAGCTCCCCAGTTCACCACAAAACCTCCAAGCAGGATACTACCGTATAAAATGGCAGTAAACAGCATCCAGAAGAGAGTGACAGAGGTTGCTATTCTTCGTATCCAGGCAGGCAAAGGCTGGAAATAGCCGCCTGATCCCTTGCCGGTAACCGTGACATAGGATTTTTTGCCTATCCATTTTCTCTGAATGAGAAAGGCAAGCAGTGAAAAGGATAAGAGGAGAATTCCAAGGGTTGCTGCCCGTGCGTAATCAAGTTGAGCGCCGACAATACTGAAGTAGATTTCTGTGGCAAGTACATCATAGTCACCGCCCAGAACCATGGGGTTACCAAAGTCGGCAAGTGATGATATTACAGCGAGCAGAAAAGCGTTGGCAATCCCAGGGCGAAGCAGGGGAAGGGTGACATAATAAAATGTCTGCGCGTCTGATGCCCGCATTGTCACAGAGGCTTCTTCAACGGCCGGGTTAATGGTAGAAACCATACCCACCAGCAGCATGAAACAGATGGGGGTGAAAGATAAAGTCTGGGCCAGAAATACTCCCCAGAATCCGTAAATATAGGCAGAGCGGCTGAACCAGCCGTCATTGCCTGCGCCAATAAAGAGACCATCGTTACCAAACAGGGCCAGCAATCCGTCATTGATGGTGCCGTTACGTCCAAAAATCAGGATCAACGACAGACCGATGACAAATGGTGGTGTAACAATGGGCAGCATTGAAAAAATGCGGGTCAGGCCTTTAAAGCGTTTGGTGATTCTCACTGAAAAGAGTGAAAAACAGAGTGCCAGAAATGTGGATGACATTCCCACCGAAACAGCAAGCATCAGGGAGTTTTTTAATGTCCGGCCCACTCCAAACGAGGTAATATTATTGTAGAAGGCAAGGGGTGTGAATGTGCCGTCGTCAAGAAAAAGAACCTTGGAAAAAACCGTGGAAATGGGAAACAGCACAAACACGGCAATGGATGCCATGATCAGGACAATGGCTGTTGTCATAAACGGGTCGCCCTGGATAAAACCCATACGTGCCAGAGCCAGAGCAAAGATGAGCAAAAGCAGGGTGAGGTGTATGGCTGCGCTGTAACCCAATGATTCATTGAGAAAAGCAGCAATAAAAAGAACAGAAACAGCGCCTGAAATGGAGAGTGCTGCCTCTATAAGATTTGCTTTTTTATGTGAACGCCAGGGGCTCAGTAAAATCAGAAGAAATACTGAAAGAGAAATAAGTGAGGTGTTGATGCTTTTCCATGCATATGCATCAAGTATTTCAGAAAATGTGGATTCAAAAAGCCCGTATTCCAAACCTTTCCACGGGATAATAATCCATACAAGAAGTCCAAGCAGAACCCATTTAGTACGAGGTTTTATGGACGGTAACAATCGGGACTGAGTTGCTTTGTTCATTGTAAATGGAGAAAACGCCGAAGTTTACCAGAACAGCGGATCGCCAATTGTAATTCACTTGGCGATCCGCTGTTGGTTAGAGTGAGATATCGTAAGCCAGCGTCACGTCACATGCGATATGATACACTCAAAGCTGTAAACGACCTCAGGCGCTTGAGATCACTTACGATATATCCGATTAGCGTTTTAAGGGTTTAACCTGCTCAACCCAGCGGCTGATCAAGGCTTTACGCATCTCTTCACCACCATATTTAACAAAGTCGTAATCGATCAGATTTACGTTTTCAGGCCTGATAGCTTCAGCTGGAATGGCTGCTTCTGTATTGGTCGGTACCTGGAAAGATTGAACAGATGCCGCAACTTCCATGCCTTCTTTTGAGAGTGCCCAGTCAACAAATAATTTGGCGTTGTCCATATTGCGGGCGTTTTTGATGATGCTGAGTCCGCCGATTTCATAACCGGTTCCTTCACAGGGTGCAACAAGCTCGAGTGGAAAACCTTTGGCCTTTTCTTTACCATGATCATGGAGAAAACCGATTCCAATCATTGTTTCGCCGCGTGCCGCATTTTTACCAGGAGCTGACCCGGATTTAGTGTACTGGCCGACATTTTGATGAAGTTTGGTCAGATACTCGAAAGCTTTATCTTCGCCATACATCTGAGTAAATGTTGCAAGGGCGGTGTAAGCGGTACCTGAGCTTTGCGGGCTGGCAATCTGTATTTTTCCCTTGAACTCAGGTTTGGTTAAATCAGCCCAGCATTTAGGCATTTCCAGTTTGGCATCTTTTAACAGATCTGTATTTACGCTAAAACCCAAAATACCGATATAGATTCCTGTGGAATGATTCTGTTTACTGGCTGCAGGGTTTCGGTATGGTTCTGCAATTTTTTCAAGATTGGGTGACTTATAAGATTCCAGTAATCCGTTCACTCCGGCCTGACTGTGGGGGTCCAGGGTGCCGCCATACCAGACATCGCCGCGGGGATTCTTTTTTTCTGCCAGTATTTTTGCATAGGTACTGCCGGAGCCGTTACGTGTCATGGCAACTTTAACATCATATTTTTTGCCAAAAGTCTCTGCAGCTTTTTGACACCAATCGCCCTGCGCACTGCAGTACATTGTTAATCTGCCTTTTGCCTGGACAACTTGTGTTGCGCCTGCAAGCATAAGAGCGGCCAGAGGGACTACCAGAAGTGATTTTTTCATTGTAAGCTCCTTTAAAATTGAAATGATCTGTCTATGATTTTACTTTTACAGTCATAGTAGAAAAAAAAATAAAAGCCATAAAAATTTGATTTATCAGTACAAAGATAAAATGTACAGAGGAGAAAGGTACTTTTTATCAGGAAAAGCAGAGATGCTGATTGTCATTCAATTGTAGAATTGGTGACAATCGGATCACCGTTGGCAAGGACAAAGATTCCCGGATAACCCTGGGTTTCGAAACCGTCACTCGGGTTGTTGGAAAGAAAGGAATCATCAATTATAAGAGATCCGGTTTTGTCATTGGAGACAAAGAAAATTGCACCACCGCCTTCATTGGCATGGTTGTTCTCAATTTTTGTTCCACAAAGAGAAAGGGTGAACGTGTTGCCGTCATTATAAATTGCGCCTCCACTTCCTCCGCCGGGCGTTCCCGTGCGGGCAGGGTTAGCGCCATACCATAGCCGATAGCCCTGTTATAACTGAACAGAGATTACTATCGTCACTGGAGACGGCCCGCAGTTGAAGGTGATCACTCCCCCTAAAGCAACCGCTGCAACAACAGCCGCACTGGTACAGCTTTGTGGAGTACCATCCCCTATGACATGGTCAGGAGACGATGTGTCTATGGGCTGTGCTTCAGGTGGAACCGGGCAGAAACCATCAGGGTTGCCGTTTTCCTGTGCGGCTTGTTGTGTACCATTGATAATAGCGGGAAGAAACAGGGAGAGGTTACTTTCAGCGGTTACCGGAGAAGCAAAGGGAGGTAATACTATGATAATAATGAAAATGTATATTCCAAAAGACCACAGCATACTCCTTGAATGTGAGGAGAAAACGAGCACCCCACGAGGGAGTATAAGTATCTTAGGAGAATCTTTTCTTAAAAAAAACAAGTAAGTGTAAGCTCCGAAAAAAGATTCTGTAAGGTACTAACATTCATCACAGGACTGGCAGGCCAGATAATTAATAGCTGACCTGTTGTTCTACAGTTGTCAGTTCTTCTTGGAAAATTTATCCGATAGCTTTTCAAAGAAATCTTTAATTTCAGAAGCTGCTTCCACAGCAAGTTCCTGGACTTTATCACTGGACTCACTGAATTCTTCCTTGATAGCGTTTCCTTTTTTCTCCCAAAAATCTTCGGCTTCTTTTTTGGCAAGGTGCGCGCGAAGGGCAGCAGTATCAAGTTCTGTCTGTGTTTTGTTGGAAACCGTATTTGTGAATTCTTCGATACTTTCTTTGATATTTTTGATCTTTTCGTGGGCTTCCATTGCCCCCAGATGCGCTTGCAGGTTGGCTTCATCACTCTTCTGGTCAAGATATTTTGAGGCATTTTTAAGCTTCTCGTTCACGCCCGAAAAGTTTTTTTTCATATCCTGCCACAGGTCTGAGGCATCACCGGTAAGATTTCCTGCCAGATCTTCAACCTTATTTTGAAGCTTCTCGATTGCATTGCTTGATTGTTCCAGAATCTTTTTATACTCTTTGTTCATAGCATGCTCCTTGTTGTTGATTCTCTTACAGAATTATTGCCCCGGAATTATGACTTATTACCTAACCCGGACAAGCCGGAACCAAAAGGTGAAAAATATTAACTCATGATTAAATTTTATCCAAGGAAACAG
>DQTH01000242.1 GCA_015662865.1 Desulfocapsa sulfexigens | reverse complement strand
ATGAAGGATACCAATGTTTGAACAAACCTTTAAAAACATAGATGACATACTCCATAAAGATGCAGGATGTGGTAGTGAGCTGGATAGCCAGTTGCTATTTTATTCTACCACACAGGAGGTCTCTTCGTGATTCGTTCCCTCTACTTATGCATTCAAACACAGTACCTAACAAAGAGCGTTTTATTATTCGTCTCCGCCCTGGAAAAATATCGATTTTCGCCTATTCCCACTCAACTCTGCTATCCTCCGACGGCTAAAACAAGGAGCGGGATGATTGATAAAATGTTGTTGGACTGAGCCGCGGCTCCTCAGGGAAAAATTCTATAGACACTCTAAGGGGTTTGTTTCTAACTCATTGAAACACTGGAACAAATATTTTGCAAAGGATTTCTGTGATAAAAAAACAGAATAGGGATTTGGATTGTCTGGAAGGTGCAGGATAATTGTATTGTGGTATTTGTCTACACTGCGATCAGGTGTCTTTTTATTGTTTTTATTCCGTCAGAAGCCGCCGCAAAAGAGCAGACTGCTCCATTACACCTCGTTTGATGTTCAGTTGAAAGTAAACAGCAGAGCTGGTTCAGCTTGTGTGACAGGTTGCAGTATTCCCTGGTAGAGCATTTGACCATTTCTGCAATGGGGGCAGAGGAAAATATCTTTGCCTGTTAAACGAAACACTTTTTCCTGAAGGGTTTCGTTGATAAAACGTTCAAGCTTCATGGCTTTACTCATCAGTCTCCTGATCAGGAGAACCGATTTCTTCCTGCAGATGCTCCCCAGAAAACCGTAATAGCGTATCTTCATAAAACGTCCCGGTAGAACATGGAGCAGGAACCTGCAGATAAACTCCATGGCATCAAAGGGCATTGTCTTTGTCATGTTGTTCTGACGATCTTTATAGCTAACACCACACAAGGGCATATAAGTACCTTGTGGATGTTTGTTACATTTTGTATTTAAAATCCAATCCACAAAAGCTTGCTTTTTATCGCTGCTTATTTCGAGTAATGTACTAAACTTCTGAAATTTTCAAAAGCCTCAAAACAGCGGGATTGCACTACACTCGGCTGTTTTGCTTTTGCTCCTACCCCTCCAGTTTTAAACTATATTTTCCTGCCTTCCAGCGTATTACCACAAATTCTTCGTACTGTTTAAACTCTTCTTACGCCTGAACAAATAATACATTTTTCTGCTAAAGAAACAGACTTTGTGTGACGAGAAGTATTGTACCTGCGAGGATCACATAAGAAAACAATCATTACCATTATAAAATAAATTATATTGACGCCAAAGCACCTTTTCAAGGAGGATTACAAATGGCATTAACAATTAATACAAATGTTTCATCCCTGAACGCCCAGAGAAACCTCAGTAAATCTCAGGGCGATCTCTCCAAAGCTATGCAAAGACTGTCATCAGGTCTTAGGATTAACTCAGCTAAAGATGATGCAGCAGGACTTGCAATCTCCGACCGTATGACTTCCCAGATCCGTGGCTTGAACCAGGCTGCCCGTAATGCAAATGATGGAATCTCACTTGCCCAGACAGCTGAAGGAGCATTACAGGAAACGACAAATATCATGCAGCGTATGCGTGAACTCGCTGTTCAGTCAGCCAATGATACGAACAGTGCATCTGACCGTTCATCCCTGCAGGCTGAGGTCAATCAGCTCAAACAGGAAATGAACCGAATTGCGGAAACCACTGAATTCAATGGTAAAAAACTTCTTGATGGTTCAATGACCTCTGCTCAGTTTCAGGTTGGTGCCAACGCGAATGAAACCATCTCTTTTGGAATCAGTTCAGCAAGGCCAGCTCACCTTGGTAATAATTCATTAACCAGTGATAATGCCACTGCTGATTATGCCATCGAACGGGCAACTTCAGCGGCTGCTGCAAGCTCAGCAAATGATGTTATTGCCCAGACAATTACGGTCATTGGGAAAGAAGGTTCAAATACTCTTTCAGTAGCAGACGGAGACACCGCTGCAGTAATTGCAAGTCAGGTCAACGCCATAGCAGCGGATACCGGTGTGACAGCTTCAGCCATGACAACAGCCACACTCAGCAGTCTTTCTGCTGATGGTACCATATCTTTTACTTTACAGGGAAACAACACAACCGCAGTTTCCATTAATGCCACGGTCCTTTCAAATGATCTGACCAACCTTGTTACGGCCATTACAGAGCAGGCCGGAAATACAGGTATTACGGCAACTCTGAGTGCTGATAAAACCAGTGTTACATTATCTCAGTCATCCGGTTATGACATCAAAATTGCTGATGTGCTTCACAGTACTCCTGGTGAAACAATAGATTTGACAGGTAGTGAAGCAGGAGACATCACGTTAGGCGCTGCCACTGACACAGACTCCTCAACAGTTGGTGGAGAAATATCCTTTTCCAGTTCCGGAGGTTTCAACGTCACAAGCAGTATTGCCTCAGGAGCTGGATCACTTTTTTCAACAGCTCCCAATGCCGCGAATGTGAGTACCCTCAGTTCCATAGACAATGTTGACATCACGACAGTTACAGGCGCTGGTGATGCCATTAAGGCTATCGATGGTGCGCTGATGCAGGTTGATAACATCCGTGGTGAGCTTGGTGCAGTTCAGAATCGTTTTGAATCAACAATCGCCAACCTTTCCAATGTCTCAGAAAATCTCTCGGCTGCAAGGAGTCGTATTCTGGATGCTGATATCGCCCAGGAGACATCGGCAATGACTAAAAACAATATTCTTCAGCAGGCTGGTGTTTCAATTCTTGCTCAGGCAAATCAAACTCCTCAACTTGCGCTGCAGTTACTGCAGGGCTAATAAAATTAATACATAATCAGAAAGGGTAGCGGGTATGATCTGCTATCCTTTCT
>DQTH01000138.1 GCA_015662865.1 Desulfocapsa sulfexigens | reverse complement strand
CGGTATCTCGGTGCCATAATTATTCCCATGGTTTTGGAACAATTATAACACGTCCCGCCATTAATGCGAAGTATTATGTTTTACATTGTACTAGAAGGTATCTCAGGTCCTGGTGGGCGTGATGGCGTCATCCACATTGCCGATGCCAAAACACTTCTTAGAATTGAAGGTAAGGAGATCAGCGAAGTCGCCATCCGTCTTAAAGATATTAAAACACTGGATGGAGTGTTTGCGGAATTGAAGCAGAAAATCGGTTCTCTGAAAAACAAGAAGGATAAGCCGGTCTTTGGAGTACACACCTGGAAAAAGCTTTCACCTTTCTTTAATATAGCACGCATGATTGATCTCATGACCCTTTTCATCAAGGTCATGCTGGTGGCAATAGTACTTGTCAGTATCATGAATGTGATGATCATGGCTGTGTATGAACGGATTAATGAAATCGGGACAATTGCCGCCATTGGCACGGTTCCCGGAAAAATTCTTTCACTCTTTGTCATGGAAGGTTTTCTTTTGGGCTGTCTTGGCACCCTGATTGGCGTCATCATCAGTCTGGCAGCCATTGCTGCGATGAATGTCTCCCAGATCAGTTTTGATTTTGGGCGTCAGAAGGGCCTGCTCCTCTCTCCGACAATCGGCGTTACAGAGGTTGTTACCATTTCAGCCATCGTCATTGGTATTGCAGTGCTGGCAAGTTTGCAGCCGGCATGGAAAGCGGCCGGAATGGATCCGATTACCGCCCTGCGGCATGTCTGATTTTAATAATATCTATCACTCATGGGAGTAAAACCATGCTGTCTACTTTATTTAGAGCCACCGGCTCATTTATTATCCTGCTCTTGCTTACAGGAACATCTCTTGCCATGGACGGCAACGAACTGTTACGTCAGGTGGATGCCAGAATGCAGCCGCAGTCGTATGAAATGTATAGAAAACTCATCAACATAGAACCGGATGGAAAAAAGAAGGAATTTGTCCTTTATACCGTAAAAACCGGGCAGGATAAGATGGTTGCCCTGTTGATCTCCCCTGCCAGCGAAAAAGGCAGAGCCACTCTGCGCCTTGGAGACAACATGTGGCTCTACATTCCAAATATTGGCAAACCCCTGCGCATCACCAGTCTTCAATCCGTGATCGGAGGTATTTTCAATAACTCTGACATCCTGCGCCTTGATTACCATGTTGAGTATAATGTTGAAGCATTCACGGAGCAGGAAACAACCTACCAGCTGGATCTCAAGGCCAAGTCTCCGTCGGTTGCCTATGATCGCCTGAAAATGGAGGTTGATAAAAAGACCCTGCTGCCAACCAATATTGATTGTTATGCAGTGAGCGGCATGCTCATCAAGGGCCTTCATTACTCAAAGACTCAGGATTTTGGCGACGGCCTGGTCAGACCTTCTGTTCTAGAAACCGACAGCCCTCTTCACAAGGGATATCGATCACTCATGCTCTTTGCCAAGTTAAAAAAGAAAGAATTTGCAGACGAGGTGTTCAGCTTAAACTATCTTCCAAAAATTAATGAGTTACGGTAGCAAAAGAATAAAGGCTACTATAAAGAGAGCAGTCCGTAACTCTTTTTTGTTTTCCTGCTTTATCAGCCTTATTCCGTCTCTCCTCTGGGCCCAGGATGAATTCTCCTTTGACCTGGAGGAGATTGAGAAAAATCCATTTCAGACAGGCGGATATCTGGAGCTGCGCGGCGATCACCTGGATATCAACCAGGGTTCGGTTTTCTCCAACCTGAATCTCACAGACCGGGAGATATCCACCATGGACATCTTCCGAAGCAGCATACAGCTTGATGCCAGCTACGAATACGGAATCAGCAGCCTGAATCTGCAGATCAAGGCTGCTGCCCAGCAGGACACCATAGGCTGGAGCGACATGGCTGATATATTTTCCGCCTATCTTTCTGTGAAACCAGATCCGTCTCTTGCACTCTCCATTGGTAAAAAATCATATAAATGGGGTAAAGGATACGCCTGGAATCCGGCAGGATTTATCAATCGCCCCAAAGATCCAAACAACCCTGAAGAGGCCCTTGAGGGTTACATTACCCTGGAAAGTGATGTTATCAGAAGTTACCAGGGTGCTCTACAGACCGGAGCGCTCACCTTTGCGGTGCTGCCGGTATGGGAATGAGAGGCATTAACGAAGACTTTGGAGAACGCGACAATGTCAACCTGGCGGCCAAACTTTATCTGCTGTATATGGACACGGATATTGATCTGATTTTCCTGACAGGCAACAGTCGTTCAAGCCGCTTCGGCCTGGATTTCTCAACCAATCTGGCTTCTAACTTTGAAATCCACGGAGAAGCCGCATATATCCCTGCACTCAGGAAGATTATTCTGCAGGATGACAATTCTTCTTTGATTGAAAAAGAGAAAGCCTTTTCCGCTCTCTTCGGGCTTCGCTACCTCTCTGAAAGTGACATCACATCCATCATAGAATATTATTATAACGGTGGCGGATACAGTGAAGAGGAGATGGAGCTTTTCTATCAACTGGCAGAATCAGGCTTTGATCAGAGCCCAGGCCTTGGTTCTGATCTGCTGGACAGGGCAAGAGAACTAAGTACAAAAGGATATGGAGGCCCCCAGCCCGGCCGCCAATATCTCTACTCCAAATTCACTAAAAAAGAACCTTTTGATATCCTCTATTTTACTCCCGGCATCATTGCAATTGCCAATCTTGAAGACATGAGCTACTCCATCATCCCCGAGGCTGTTTACACCGGATTTACCAACTGGGAGCTCCGCCTGCGTTTCTCCCTGATCAATGGTGGAAAATTCACAGAATACGGAGAGAAAGTGAACAGCAACAAGCTTGAACTCCGTATCCGCTACTTTTTTTAGTACATTATCCCCTGATCTTAATTGTTTCCCGTTGAACGGGATTAGTGTGTCAGAACAACCTTTCCTGTGTTATTCTTCTCCCTTGCAGAAAGTACATTCACGCTGCAGTTTTCCCTGTTCCTTAATGAAATGCTGATAATCATTAAACTCAAGTTTCGGGGTTGACCAAAACACAATAGAAAACATAGCCAACCAATTAAAATAATGACATATTAACGTGAAAAGCCT
>DQTH01000008.1 GCA_015662865.1 Desulfocapsa sulfexigens | reverse complement strand
TTGATCGGATTATGTTAAAAACGGTATATTGCTAAATCAAATGGCCTATATACCCGTTTTCAAACTACAACGAGGCTTGCTTCGGGAATTGCTGTAACCGGTTGGAGTCAGGATGAGGCAAGAGGACTTCCATTGGGGGAGATTTTTAATATAATCCACGCGGAAACACGCAAACCCTGTGAAAACCCGATCCAGAAAATACTGGAACAGGGAACGATCATCGCTAAAGAAAACTACCCCCTTCTCATTGCCAAAAACGGAAAAGATGTCCAGATTGCAGCCAGCGGTGCCCCGATTCGCGACCGCGAGGATATAATCATTGGAGTGGTCCTTGTTTTCAGAGATATCACCAAGCAACTGAAAACAGAGGAAGAGCTGCTCAAAATAAAAAAACTGGAATCGGTTGGTGTGCTGGCTGGTGGTATAGCCCACGACTTTAATAATATTCTTTCCGGTATCCTGGGTAACCTTGAGCTAGCCAGTCTTCGTATTGCTGAAACTGACCAGACTGCAATACTCCTTACAAATGCCAAGAAAGCCACCTTGCGGGCTGCCAGGCTGACTGAACAGCTGCTTACTTTCTCAAAAGGGGGAGAACCGGTTAAAGAGACGACCTCCCTTGAAAAAATTATCCGTGATTCTGCAGAATTCGTCCTCCATGGCTCCAACACTTTCTGTGAGTATTCCATCCCTGAAAAATTGTGGATGGCAAATGTTGACAGCGGCCAGATCAGTCAGGTAATCCAGAATATTATTCTAAATGCAAGCCATGCCATGCCGGATGGAGGAAAAATTACAGTGAGTTGCAATAATATTGAGGGGTCAGCAGTCCTTATCCCTCAGCTTGCAACTGACAGCGATTTCATTCATCTTACAATTCAGGATTCAGGCACCGGGATACCCAGCGAAAATATAGACAAAATATTTGACCCATACTTCTCCACCAAACAAAATGGCAGCGGACTGGGACTGGCAATCTCCCATTCAATTATCAAAAAACATGATGGTCATATTCTTGTCCAGTCAGAACCCGGTAAGGGAACGACTTTTTCCATTTATTTACCCACCTCGGTTTCTGCAGAGGCTCCGGTTGCCAGTGAACAGGACACAGGTAAGGTAGCCAGACCGCTTCGGATCATGGTCATGGATGATGAAGAAATCTTACGTATCACCACAGAGGCGCAGCTCACCCAGCTTGGCCATGAAGTCATTCTTACAATGGATGGCACTGAGACCATCGACAAATATAAAGAGCTGCAGGAACTGGGAGATCCGGTTGATTTGCTTTTTATGGATTTAACCATCCCCGGAGGCATGGGGGGGAAAAAGCTGTCCAGGAAATTCTTAAGCTCAACCCGGATGCCAAGGTCATTGTATCCAGCGGTTATTCCAATAATCCGGTGATCGCCAACTACAGAGAATACGGTTTTATCGCCTCCCTTGCCAAACCTTTCGATCTGGAACAGCTAAACGACACACTGGTCTTTGTATTACAATAGTGATGACAGCGAAATTTTTATCTCCCAGAAATCATTCTCCTTAAAAAACCGGACTGGTGTGGAATTTTCCCTTCTGCCAGCTAAACGATACCCCTCAACTTCAAAATTTGCAAATGACATGCAGGCCTGATATCCTGAAAAGAGCGTTACTGTTGAACAGCTGAACATACTTAAAATCACGGTATACAGACGTCCACCTGGCAACTGCCGACAGATGAATGACAGGGTTCATTGAATAGAGAAACTTATCCAAAATGACTTTCAACACGTCTCTTCGAAAAAAGCCACTGGTTCTTGTTGTTGACGATGACCTTTCACTGCGTCTTTCCATTGGAGCAGCAATGGAAAAAGCAGGTTTTCAGGTAATTGATGCCGAAAACGGCCGTGAAGGCCTGACTCTCTTTCAATCCAAGAAACCTGATCTCATTTTGCTTGATGTCATGATGCCCGAGATGGATGGTTTTGAGACCTGTGCAGCGATCCGCAAGCTCCCTGAGGGAAAGTATACGCAGATCCTTATGGTTACAGGGCTCGATGATATTCAGTCCACAGAGCGTTCATTTGAAGTCGGTGCAAATGATTTTGTTGCAAAACCGTTGAACCTGATGCTTCTGGGGCATCGTGGAAAATACATGCTCCGTGCAGGTCAGGCTTTTCAGGAATTAAACAAAAGTAAGCGCCGGCTGGCCAAAACCCAGGAACTCGCCCATCTGGGGAACTGGGATTTTGACCTCTTAAACATGAATCTTCACTGTTCTCCTGAGACTTGTCGACTACTGGGCCTGAGTGAAGCCTCTCATATAACATATAAAGACTTTCTGTCGCCAGTGATAGCTCAGGACCAGGGACGGGCCAAAGAAGTCATCGACAGAGCCATTCGAACCAAAACCCCTTTCAGCATAAATTACAGGATTGTTCTTCCTGACGGTGTTCTACAACACGTATTGAACCGGGGAGAAATATTTTTCAATGCCAATGGCGAAGCGGAAACGTTACTGGGCGCAATACAGAACGTAACACAGCTCAAACGTGCTGAAGAAGAGATCCGCATGCTTGCCTTTTATGACGGTTTGACCGGCCTTGCGAATCGAATGCTGTTTATGGCTCGCCTTGAACAGGAAATCACTGCATCAAAGCGACATAAGAGAAATTTTGCCCTGCTGTTTCTCGATCTGGATCATTTCAAACGGATAAACGATACCTTCAGTCATCATATTGGCGATCTCCTGTTAAAAAATATTGCTGAGAACCTTCGTGAAAATATCAGAAGCAGCGATGCTGTTTCAAAACCTGCTCCGGATCATTCCGACACGCTGATCGCACGACTTGGCGGCGATGAATTTATCATCCTGCTTTCAGATATCAGCGAACCGGAAAATGCGGCGATTGTTGCCAGAAGGATTCTGCAGGAAATGCAAAAATCGCATAATCTTGAAGGCCATGAAGTCTCTGTGACCACCAGCATTGGTATCAGTATTTTCCCGACCGATGGTGAAGAAGGTGAAGCTCTGCTGCAACATGCAGACTCTGCCATGTACCACGCGAAAGATACAGGAAGAAATAATTACCAGTTCTACAAAGAATCATTGAATGCTGCAGTTCTGGAACGTTTCTCCCTCGAAAACGATCTTAAACATGCCCTGAAAAAAAATGAATTTATTCTTTATTATCAACCGCAGATAAATCTCGCCACACGTGAAATTGTTGGTGCCGAAGCCCTGATACGCTGGATGCATCCCAAAAGAGGAATGGTACCACCGGATAAATTCATACCAATTGCAGAAAAGAATGGTCTGATTATCGATATAAACAAATGGGTTATACAAACTGCCTGTGAGCAAAATGATATCTGGAGACAGAACGGTTTGAATCCGACCAGAATTGCGATTAATCTGTCCGGATATCAGCTTGCCAGACAAAATATTATCCAGACCATCGAAGAAGCTCTCCAGACCCGTAACCTGGAAGCAAAGCATCTTGAAGTGGAAATTACTGAAAACATTCTGATGCAGGATACAGCGGACACAATTCAAGTACTCAACCAGCTGAGGGATCTGAACCTGAAAATAGCCCTCGATGATTTTGGAACCGGATACTCCTCTCTTAGCTATCTGACCAATTTTCCGGTTGATATTATTAAAATTGACCGCTCATTTGTCATGGAATGCACTGAGCTGAAAAATAATCTTGTTATCATTAAGGCTATCATTGCCATGGGACACAGTCTGGGAATGAAAATTGTTGCAGAAGGTATAGAAACCCGGGAACAGCTGGAACTGCTGAAAGGTTTTAATGCCGACGAAGGTCAGGGATATTATTTCAGCCCTCCTGTTTCACAGGATAAATTTGCCGCCCTTTTGAGACATGGACACCTGTAAAACAATCAGGCGGTAAGCTGATATTCGTGTTGCATCAATGTCTGCTGTAATACTGCAAAGGTCAGGTTTACAAAGACAATTCGAATATTTCCCATCTCAAACATATTGAAGTTCTATGGTTTCATGGTACACTTCAGTAGGAACGAATGTCTATCGCCTAACTGACAACTACGTCTAGCAACCCGGTTAATAACAAATTATCTATACTATATTCAGCAAAACCAGTGTTCGAAAAAACTTACATTCATTAAACGACCTGTACGGAATCGAAGGAAATGAGGATAAAAACCGAAATTATCCAATCCATGTTTATTGTCACCTGCGAAGGAGCCAGCCTGGATGCATCTCTTGCCCAGGAATTCCTGACGGCCATGGATCAATTTTTCAAAAAAAGTCAACTAGATATCCTTCTTGATTTATCTGCTGTCAACTTCATAGACAGTACTGGCCTTGGTGCGATTATCAGATCTCTTATAGATATGGAAGGAGATCGGCAGTTGATTTTGTGCGGGGTCAACGAGAGAATTCTCGATTTACTCAAAATGACCTATATGAACAATGAGTTCACTCAAGTACCAAGTCGCAACAGGGTGTTAAGTAACCTCTTCTGGGAAAGAAAAAATAACACTCCTGCTCCAGTTGTATCCAGGACGAAACCTCCTGCTGCGAGGGAAGAAGCAACAATTCATTATGATCTGCTGGATGATGCCCCCGGAGAAGAAGAGCAAAGGATCGCTCTGAAAGAAGAGAACCCGGCCATTCCCTGGGAAGTAGATGACTTTGAGATCGAAGAAGTTACAGACCAGGCAGACGAAGCCGCGGAAGACCTGACAGCCCTGCATGAAAAAAGACACGATTCTGGCGAGCCCAGCAGGAAAAAAGAACGACGAAAATACCGGAGAATAGAACACCAGCAAATCACTGATGAAGATATCACCATTTACTGTAAAAATACAGTGACTGGCAAGCACCATATGGCAGTTGTCCTGAATATCAGCCCAGGCGGTCTGCTCCTGACATCACCAGCAAGGTTTTCTCCAGGCGATAAGCTTCTTCTGGAAGGACGGCTGGGAAGGTATTTTAAATTTAAGGAGCACGCCATTTCCCGCTCATGCCGAAAGGATCACTATGGACTGGAATTTGTAAACCTGTCCATGGAGACCACCCATTTTCTCAATCGGATCACAGGATCCGTTGACATGATCAACACAAACAAACTATTCCACAACATCCCAAGATAATTTTATCATCTTTCCTTAAAAATACTCTTCTAAAATCGTATGTCTCAGGGTATGGAAATGGAGTTACTGATATCCTCCTGCATGGTTTCAATAACCCTGACGGGATCATCAGCCTTTGTAATCGGGCGTCCCACAACAACATGATCAGCACCGGTTGCAATGGCCCGGCCCGCTGTGATAATACGTTTCTGATCATCTGATCCATCCCTTACATTGGCGCCGGGCCTGATACCGGGTGTCACAATCAGTAATTTATCACCAAGATCCTTGCGCAATCGCCTAGCTTCAAGCCCTGAAGACACAATGCCATCGCAGCCAAGTTCCAAGGCACGGCGAGCGCGAAACAGAACAAGATCCTCCACGGACTGGGTCATTCCCATGGCCCGTAGATCCTCTTCTCCAAAGCTTGTGAGAACGGTCACAGCAAGAAGCTGCAGGTCGCCGCGTGCCTCCATCGCAGCTCGGATAATGGCATCATTACCATGGATTGTAGCAAGGGAAACGCCCCGGTTATTTACCTGCTCCACAGCGAGTTTCACTGTTTCTGGAATATCAAAAAACTTCAAATCCAGCATCACCTTATGACCGCGATCAAGAATCCAGTCCACCACATCAAAATAACTGGCCATGAAAAGCTGCAAACCAACCTTGAAATAACGGGTGCGGGATTCACAGCGTTTGACCATCTCTTTGGCGGACTCAGGGTTATCCACATCCAGTGCAACGATGATTCTATCCTGTAATTCAATCTGTCTGTCGGTCATGATTATTCCTTTTTCTCTTTTATCAATTTCATAATTTTCATGCACACGAGCACTTGATCCTCTCCCTTCGCAAGTTTTTCCACCTGCTCGACAACACTCTGCAATTGTGGAAATCCTTCTGAAGAAGATAATTCCCTGCCCTGAATGAAAAGTAAGTTCCACTTTTCATTCCCACTTTCCGACTCAGAACAGCTTTTCTGTACATTTTCCAACCAGAGTTGCACTGGATCCAGTGCAACTGCCGCCGGTGCGGCCATTCGTGCAGAAAATGCATCCATTTTATTTTCTTTAACGCTGTCTGATTGTATTTCAGCACTTCTGCGTTCGCTTTTCTTTATAGATACCTGCGGTGCAACCTTCTCCACTGTTTTCTGTCGGACAGAACTCTCTTCTGCATCCAGGGATTGTGTTGACTCAAGCCGGGGTGGTGGCTGGATCACTTGTTCCTGAGGCCCGGGACTCTGAGTCAGATTCAAGTAAAAAACAACGGAAGCTGCAGCTGCCAGCAGGGAGCCACTGACAGCTAAAAATTTTCGCTGGAAAAACAGAAGCTTTTTATTATGAGGCCCATTCTCCGAAAGCTCCTGCTGCAGTTCCAGCCATTCTCTGTAACAGGAATCACAGGAAGAAAGGTGCGTAAAAAAAGATTGTCGCTGACCATCTGAACAGCTGCCATCAAGAAGATCACTCATTTCAGTGGAAGAAAGACATTCCCCCTGTTTTTCAGAATTCCTGTCTGCCGCAAGCCCTAGCAGCGCAGTACGCCTGTCCGCATCCCTTCTTAATTTCAGCTCATCTTCTTTTGCCATACTTTTATCCCCTGACAAACAGACTGACGGACATATCACTTTTTTGTGTTGGGAAATAATATGCTTTCATCGTAAAAGCTCCAACAGTTTCTCGCTCAGTCCCATACGCTGAAAATCTTTTCGTAAACGTGCAAGCAGACGGCGCAACCGGCCATTCACCTGATCACGGTTCAAACCAAGCAGTGCTCCGGCACGGGTCACTCCCACATTATCCTGGTAGATCAATTTCAGTAAAAAACGCTCTTCAGGAGCCAGTTCCAGCCCTTCTTTCAGGAAAGTGACAAACTTTTCCGGCACCCGAAAATCAGTCTCCTCCCCTGTCACCTTCCCGAACAGAGCAGCAAAAAGACTTTCCTGCTCATCTTTTTCAAGGAGCTGCTCAGGGTGGCTGTCAGATTTTCCTTCGCCATCAGTTTCCTCAAATGGAAGTTCAAGCCCCTGCTGCTTTCCACATTGCGGAATACGGCCAAGCAGGGTAAACGCTGCCTCTTCAATACTCTCTTTTGCATGTGCAGGATTGTGACAGGATATGCTTTCCACGGCATCAGATACAGAAAATCGCTGCAGACAGAGCAGAGAAAAAAGCAAGGCCCAGATCCCGCCAAGTTTCCTGATCCAGAATGGTGGCCGCACCCTGCCAAAACGTCTGCGGCTGAAATCTTCAAGCAGTCGCCAGGAAAGAGAGGCAAGAAAACTTTTAAAGCTCCCTTTTCCCCTATGGGATTTCACACGCTGCCAGGAATCGGCAGCAAGGGAGTCAATGACAAAAAGTGCAGCTTCTTCAGCAAGGGCAGCAGCTCCAAAACGACGAACAGCAAGACGATTAATCAGATCCCAGTGAGCCAGAGTCTTCTTTTTCCACTGTTCCGTCATTTATTCAGCTGACTGCAGCCTTTACAATCTCAGCATCAAAATAGTTAACGGACATTCCGGCATCCACCACCATGGTCTGGGCTGTAATCCCGGAAGAACGGGGAGAGAGTAGAAAAACGGCAAGATCAGCAGCCTCACTGGTCTTAAGGGCCTTTTTGCGCAGGATTGCCTGTTCCGCATAGAGATAGCTGTCTATATATCCCGGGATTCCGGCTGAGGCTGAGGTTTTCAGCAGGCTCGGTGCCACTGCATTGAACCGCACTTCTGAAAAAGAGGAAAAAGATTTAGCAAGAAAACAGACAGAGGAATTAAGTGCTGCCTTGATTGGCGCCATGTAGCCGTAATTTTCAGCTGCCATGCTTGTTGTGGAAATGGAAATGGTGACAGCAGAACCATTGACGGCAAAAAGTTCACGAAAATGATTGCAGATGGAAATAAATGAAAAACAGGAAATATCAAAGGCCTGGAGGAAATCCTTTTTCAGGGTTCCGTGGAATGGGGTCAATCCTTCTGAATAGTTAGCATACGCTATGGAATGAACAAGGCCATCGATACGTCCACCATCAGCCTCTCCCACAGCTTCACCAATTTCCTGACGAACGCGAATGATATTTTCTTCCTGTTCCACATCACAAATAAAAACAGGAGAATCCGGAAAGAGTTTTCCTGCTGTCTCTGCACGCTCTTCAGAACGCACAACATGAATGACCCTGCCGCCCTCCTCCACCAGAACTCTAGCTATGGCTGTGGCAACTGACTTTTTGTTGGCCAGACCAAATACCACAAATGTCTTGTCTTCAATCTTTAAAAAACCCATTATTTCCTCTTCAGGGAATTTTGTATGTTTTGAGCAATTATTATCCTTTAACGGCCCAAGATACACCAGCCAATGGATGTCTTCAAGCGTAACCAATCACAGGGTATGCAAAACCACCTGGAATAACATCAGTCCTGTAAGCGCGTGCGGCTGGACCGCCCTGTGATCGCTTACCTTTAAGCTGCAATGGTGTATTGCTCCAAAAGCCGCTTTGCAGTATATGAGAGATACATTGTACGAATTGAGCACTGAGAAAAATTTAGAACCATCGAATTGAACAATAAAAAAAATGTCTAAATATATAATTGGAATCGATACAGGGGGCACCTACACCGACGCTGTACTCCTTGATGAAACTGACAAAAAAATCCTGGCCACTGCTAAAGTAACTACAAATCACCATAGGCTTGCACTCTCCACGGGCAAGGCTCTGGCCACCCTTTTGCAGAAATCAGGAATCAAGACAAGTGAAATCTCCCGTCTGGCGCTCTCCACAACCCTTGCCACCAATGCCGTGATCGAGAAAAAGGGAGCGCGGGTGGCAGCCTTTATCGTCGGCTATGTGAAGCACTTCAAACTCCCGATCATTGCCACTGTTTTTGTCAAAGGCGGTCACAAAATAAGCGGTGAGGAAGAAGAAAAACTCGATATTGACAACATTGTTGACACCATCCATGGAATACAAAACGAAGTAGATGCCTATGCAGTCTGCTCTGCCATGTCCATGACCAACCCGAGTCATGAGATGGTTGTGGAGAAAGCCATCTCCATGCTTGATCCCAAACCGGTCTTCTGTTCCCACAAAGTCAGTCAGCACACCGGAATGCGTGAGCGCGCTGCCACTGCTGCTCTGCATGCCAAACTCATGCCACTTATGCAGGACTTTATTGCAGGGGTTCAGGCAGCCATGCTTAAAAATGATCTGCACTGTCCCGTTGTTCTCATCGCCGGTAATGGAACACAGGTTTCTGTCCAGGATGCTACGGAGCAGGCAGGAGTTACTGTGGCAAGCGGGCCTGCCTGTACTGCTGGTTTTGGGGCCTCACAGGATACAGATTTTGCATTGGTCGTGGATGTGGGTGGAACCACCACGGATATTGCCATGATCGAGAATGGCGAGATGGTTCTTGCTCCTGATGGATGCCAGATTGGTGAATGGCAGACCCATGTGGAAGCCGTTGATATGTTCACTGGAGGAGTGGGCGGAGACAGCCATATTATGGTGGATGCTAATGGTGGTATCCACCTTGGTCCGACCCGTGTAATTCCTTTATCCATGGCCGAAGGCTTTCCCGACTGCAAAAGCTGGCTTGGAGCTGAACTGAAGGCCAAATGCATCTCTCTTCTTCCAGACCTCGAATCTTCAAAACACGATGATCCGGTTATTTATACGTTGGCCACAAACGGACCTTCCACAGCTGATGCCATTCGCAAAAAAACTGGTTTTTCAGGCGTTCCACTGAACAAACGACTTGAACAGATGGCAAGGAGCCAGATAATCCTGGAAACCGGTTTCACGCCCACCGACGCACTGCATGTACTTGGCAGAATTGATATTGGTGACAGGTCAAAGGCTGAAGCCGGAGCAGATGTGCTTGCATCACTCCTTGGCATGGATGTGACAGGCTTCTGCGATCAGGTAATCACCATGACCGAAGACAGGATCGAAAACCTGCTCATCGATTTTGTTATTCACCGTTACTGGGGAAAATCCCTCACCGGCTTCATTACAAGCCGCAAAGACCATCCGATACTGGATGTGAAGTTCAGCATGAAAATTCCGCTCATTGGAATTGGTGCGGCAGCACAATACTTTCTGCCCCGGGTTGCCGAGAGACTGAGAACCACTGTGGAATTTCCTGAATATTGTGAAGTGGGCAATGGTATTGGAGCAGCTCTGCTTGGAATGAATACCGTGACGGCTGTATGATTTTTTCGATGCTAAATTTTTGATTTAACACAACAAGTAAGGCATCATCTTATATCCCAAAAATTACCCGCCGCCCTGCGGGGCGTGTGCTGGCAATGCATCCCATATTTTTTGAATACCTTGATATAGTTCACTATTATCAAAGCGTTCAAAAAAATCGGGCTACATCACCATCGCACGCTCACGGATTCAAGATGAATAGTCAGGAAAAACTGTAAGCGATCTCAGGTGCCGTAGATTCGCTTATAAAAAACTTAACCCCATAGTTCTGCCTGTGGCGGCAGAAGATAGTGGTCTCTGGTGTGAAGACCTGGATGTCTATCTTTTGCCAGGAGGAGATGGCCGTCAAGATCTATGAAATCAGCATCCTGGGCAAGCAGCAGGGCTGGAGCAATACCAAGTGAAGTTGCGACCATGCAGCCTGTCATGATGCCCAGATTAAGCTTTCTGGCCCCTTGCTGCAGCTTGAGTGCTTCGGTCAGTCCGCCTGTTTTATCAAGCTTGATATTCACCACATCATAATAACCGGAAAGATCCTGCAGGTCGCCACTGTGACGACATGATTCATCAGCACAGACAGGTATGGGACGGGGCAGTGAGGCAAGAATCTTATCCTGACCTCTGGGAAAGGGTTGTTCGATCAGTTCCACTTTCAGCTCTTTGAGTGCGGGTACAATCTCCAGGTAATAATCTGGACTCCATGATTCGTTTGCATCAACAATCAACCTGGCATCAGGAGCACCCCGGCGAACCGCCTGGACTCTTTCCAGATCAGAGGTGCCGGTGAGCTTGATTTTAAGAAGGGGTCTGTGGTGGTGAAGCCGGGCCGACTCCTCCATTTTCTCAGGTGTGTCGAGACTTATGGTCCAGGCCGTGATCACAGGATCGCACCTATCAAGCCCGGCCAGCTTCCAGGCAGGAGTTGAACTCTGTTTTGCCTCAAGATCCCACAGGGCCAGATCCAGACCATTCCGAACAGGCCCGGGTGGCAGCAGACTTTGCAGTTCATCGCGGCTTATTCCCTGTTCAAGAGCATCACAGGCAGCGCCCATGGCAGCCACTGCTTCATCCACATCCATCCCGTAACGCTGCGGAGATGCCTCACCACGACCTATGCAGCCATCCGCTTCAATCTCAGCCACAACAACTGTGACCGAAGTGGAGCTCCCCCTTGAAATACGGAATACTCCACGAATGGGAAACTCTTCTGTAAAAATACGTACAATACGTTTCATGAACAATGGAGAGGCCTACACCTCTCTTCGTGTAACAAACCACAAAACTTGTAACTCTGCGGTTTCACATACTCAATTTTGCAATCCTTGACAAGTGCCTCAGATTTTTGCAGGCACCTGTCAAGGCTTACCCCTTCGTTTTTGTACACTGGCATCCAGCAACTCCTTTGTGTAAGGATGTTTGGCCTTCAGACCACGTAACTGTTCCACATCAAGCATTTCAACGATCTCACCCTGATTCATCACCGCCATTTCACTGCACATATGACTCACCACAGCCAGATCATGGGAAACCATCAGGTAGGTAAGACCCCGCTCTTTGCGTAACCTTGTCAACAGATTGAGAATTTCTGCCTGCACGGAAACATCCAGGGCAGAAGTCGGCTCATCAAGGAGGAGGATGGAAGGCTCAATGATGAGCGCACGGGCAATGGCAACTCGCTGGCGCTGACCACCTGAAAGCTGATGCGGCCAGCGAAAACGGAAGGACTGCTCAAGACCGACGTCGTCAAGTATCTGCACAATGCGTTTATCCGGATTCTTAAATCCATGCAGATATAAGGCTTCTGAGAGCACATGATCCACGGTCTGTCGTGGATGAAGTGAGGCGTATGGGTCCTGAAACACCATCTGCACATCATGATAGAATCCTTTGTCCCTTTCTTTACCAAGCATGCTGCCAAGAACCGAGATATTTCCGGACCAGGTGGGCGCAAGGCCGGTAATGGCCCTCAGTATTGTCGATTTACCCGATCCTGATTCACCGACCAGACCAAAACTTCCGCCATGGGGGACAGAAAATGTAGCGTCAATAACCGCGTCCACACGTTCTTCACCCTCGCCGAACCACACATTCACCTGAGCCAGTTCAATTCCGGTTTTGTTGTCTCTGCTCACGATGCCTGCTCCCTCTTGACCACACCGTTAACGCTTGGCTCTCGGCTCCATGCATCATCGCGCTGCAGAACCTGAAGATGCTCCACCGGGTGTTCAAGCTGTGGTATGGAGTTGAGCAGACCAATGGTATAGGGATGTTTGGCCTCATGCAGTCGGTCTGCCTGACAGATTTCCACTACCCTTCCTGCATACATGATCAACACACGGTCGCAGAATGCTGAGACAACGTTCAAATCATGGCTGATAAAGATTAAACCCATGCCGCGCTCACGTACCAGATCATCCATGATCTCCAGAACTTCCTTTTGCACGGTTACATCAAGGGCTGAAGTAGGTTCATCGGCGATCAGAATCTTCGGGTCGGGAATGAGCATCATGGCGATCATGATACGCTGGCCCATGCCACCCGACATCTCGTGGGGATAAGCCCGATAAACCCGTTCCGGATCACGGATAAGGACTTTTTCCAGCATATCCAGTGTTTTCTTTTTCGCCTCTTTTTTGCTGGCTTTGGCATGGAGACGGTAGGCTTCACAAATCTGCTCACCTATGCGCATAACCGGGTTAAGTGAAAACTTGGGATCCTGCATGATCATGGAAATCTTATGACCACGCACCTGACGCATGGCTTTTTCAGAAAACTGCAGCAGGTCTTCACCTTCAAGCTTAATGTGGTCAGCTTCAAGAATACCGGGCCTCCTGATAAGCCGCAGGATTGCCCGACCTGTCATTGACTTGCCGGAACCTGACTCACCAACAATCCCCAGCCGTTCCCGACCAAGGGAAAAGGATATTTTTCGCACCGCCTCAAACATTCCATTACGGGTGGGAAATTTTACAGTAAGATTCTGGACTTCCAGGAGATTATTCATTATTTGCTTTTCTTTGGATCGAGTACGTCACGAAGGCCGTCACCCAGGAGGTTAAAGGCCAGGGAAACGATAAAAATTGCAAGTCCCGGCATGGTTGCCACCCACCAGTGATCAAGAATAAACTTACGGCCTGCAGAAATCATGGCTCCCCATTCCGGAGAGGGCGGCTGGGCACCAAGCCCCAGGAAACCAAGTCCTGCGGCAGTAAGAATAATGCCTGCCATATCAAGGGTCACCCGGATAACAAGGGAGGATATACACAATGGCCAGATATGACGGGTGATAATACGTAAGGCCCCGGCACCCTGCAGCTTGATGGCATGGATATAGTCTGCATTGCGAATGGTCAGGGTTTCAGCGCGTGCAATCCGGGCATAGGGCGGCCAGGCGGTCAGGACAATGGCAAGCACTGCGTTTTCAATACCTGCGCCCAGGGCAGAGACAAAGGCAAGTGCCAGTATCAGCTTGGGAAAGGCGAGAAAAATATCAGTGATACGCATCAGGACAACATCGACCCAGCCGCCAAGATACCCTGCAGCTGTGCCCACAAAGAGCCCGGCAATGGGTGCCATGAGGGCAACCAGAGAAACGATATAGAGGGTGATACGGGAACCGTAAATAAGTCTGCTCAGGATATCCCTTCCAAGGGAATCTGAACCAAGGATATAGCCGCCGGTGCCCGGTGCAGACAATCTGGCAGCCAGATCCTGGATAAATGGATCATAGGGGGCCAGATATGGCGCAAACATGGCGATCAGCAGCAAAGCAAATAGAATCGACAGGCCAAACATGGCCATGGGGTTGGAACGAAAGGCCAGCCAGGATCGATACCAGGAAGAAAGTCTTGCCTGCCTGCGGGAGGCAGGTGCATCAGTCAGCAGCCATTCACGCCAGCCGGATCCTTTTTGCGATAGTTCGCTGCTTGAATTCATTTTGCCCTGGGATCAAAAAATTTATAAAGCAGATCTGAAAAAATATTTAAACAGACAAAGACCAGACCCACCACCACCGTTCCTCCCAGCACAGCATTCATATCAGCTGAGAGAAGGGCTGTGGTAATATAGGAACCAATTCCCGGCCAGGAAAAAATTGTCTCAGTCAGGACAGAACCTTCCAGTAATGCCGCGTAGGAAAGAGCAATCACTGTCACCAGGGGCACTTTAACATTGCCCAGGGCGTGTTTCCAGATGACAGCACTTTCCGATAAACCTTTAACCCGTGCTGTAATAATGTATTCCTGATCCAGCTGTTCCAGCATAAACGATCGGGTCATACGGGAGATATAAGCCAGTGAATAATAAGCCAGCAAGCCCGCGGGTAAAACAATATGGGAGATGGCATTTCTAAATACTTCCATATCTCCTGCAAGGAGGCTGTCAACAAGGATCATTCCCGTGACAGCGGGTATCGTATCGACATAAAAGATATCAAGTCTGCCCGGCCCTCCAATCCAGCCAAGTTTTCCGTAAAATACCAGTAGA
>DQTH01000153.1 GCA_015662865.1 Desulfocapsa sulfexigens | reverse complement strand
GAATGGCAGCTGTTTTTGGCCTTGTCATGGCCTCAGGAGCGATAGCCTCAGCAGCAGACAGGCCTCCTGTTGAAGAATGTATGCGCTGCCATGATGTGAAACAGTATCAGCATGAGCTGAGAAATTCTGTCCATGCCTTTGATAAAGATAAGAAAGAGATTAGCTGTGAACAGTGTCATGTATTTCATTTCAGTCCTCTTACAAGTTATTACGCAAGGGACAAATATTACGATAAAAAGATATTTGAACCGAACGCCTTCAATCGTCGCAGGATGCAGGGAAATGCGCGTCAAACTGATATCACGGCAAAATGTCAGGAGTGCCATAAAGATCTGACAAAGAATACCAAAGGTGAGCCCATCTCAAAAATCGGTGGTCTTGCCCATGACGCTTTTCTTGGCAAGAACGGTACAACCAGAAAAACTTGTGCCGGGTGCCACGTAAATATTGCTCATCTGCCCGAGTTTGACATGGATTTGATGATAAATTCTGAGTTTGCAAAACGGCTTGCTGAAAATCCGGCTACAGCCAAGAAGGGAGGGGAGTAATGAAAAGTAGAATATCAATTCCTAAATCAATCATTGCTGCTATTGCTGCATTATTTCTTTGTCTGCTGGCAGGGCAGGCTTCTGCAGGATCAATTAAACATTTGAAAGCCCCGGATGATGCAGCAGATTGTTATGAATGCCATAAGAAGGTCACTCCCCGTATCGCACAAAACTGGTACGAATCAAAGCATGGCGTTGCGCTCATGAAATGTTTTGTCTGTCATGGCCAGCCCGATGGCAAGGGGTCCATACCTTTCATGGTCGTTCCGGAACCAAAGGCTGTGTGTCGTAAATGTCATGAGCCGGCAATGATAAGAATGGAGAAGAAATTTGGCATAGATCCGGATTGTTACAAATGCCATGTGTTTCATCAGAATTCTTTGCATCATGACGCATATGGAAAATCAGAATCAAAGAGTAATTAACACCCCACAAGGGGGTATAAGTACCTTCACCAAATTCTTTTTAAAAACACGAGATAAGCGTAGATTTCGAAAGAATTTCTAAGCTACTAACAAGTTCACCGTCAGATCGTATAAGACGACGATCACCTTGCAGTTCCTCCATCAGTTGGCAGGGGCAACTAAAACCCTTTAATAAAGGAGAACTAAGATATGAAAGTTACCAGAAGGGAAGTACTCAAAACGGCGGCTGCTGCATCCGCCATGGCTGCAATCGGTGGTCCTTTGACCACTATGGCTAAAGCTGCTGATAATGAACCGGAAAAATGGGTTAAATCCGTATGCCGTTTTTGCGGAACAGGCTGTGGTGTAATGGTTGGTGTTAAAGGTGGTAAAGTTGTAACTGTTAAAGGTGATCCAAACAATCATAATAAGGGTTTCCTTTGCCTCAAAGGCGCTCTGATGCCTCCCATTGTTTATTCCAAAGATAGAGTTACCAAACCCTATATTCGTAAGAATGGTAAACTTGAGCCGGCAACATGGGATGAGGCTATGAGTCTTGTTGCTTCTAAATTTAAGACTGCCATTAAGGATCATGGTCCAACATCTGTTGCATATTACGGTTCCGGACAGGCGCTTACTGAGGAAACCTATCTGGCATCGAAAATATGGAAAGCCGGACTTGGCAGTAATAATGTGGAAGGGAATCCACGTCTCTGTATGGCCTCAGCAGTGGGTGGCTATGTGACGACTTTTGGTAAAGATGAGCCGTGTGGTTCATATGACGATATTGATGCAGCTACCTGCTTCTTCATTATCGGTTCCAATATGTCTGAGTGTCATCCTATCCTTTTTAAACGTGTTGCTGCAAGAAAACAGGCTGACCCGAATGTAAAGGTAATTGTGGTTGATCCCCGTAAGACTAACACTGCGCGAATCGCCGATGAACATGTATCTTTTAAGCCGGGTACCGATCTGGCCATTTTAAATGCAATGGCCTATGTCATTATTCAGGAAGAGCTTGATAATCAACGTTTTCACAATAAGTATGTCTCTTTTATGACCAATGATAAGAAAAAGGTTGGCTTTGATGAGTATGTGAAATTTTTGGAAGATTATACTCCTGAGAAAGCAGAAAAGATTTCCGGCGTTCCTGCTGCACAGATTAGAAAAATTGCTTTGATGTTTGCGGAAGCCTCTGCAACCACTTCATTTTGGTGTATGGGCCTGAATCAACGTATTCGTGGCGTTTGGGCTAATAACCTGGTGAGTAATCTTCATCTTCTCACAGGTCAGATTGGTAAGCTTGGTGCTTCACCATTTTCACTCACCGGGCAGCCAAATGCATGTGGTGGCGTTCGCGACACCGGCGGTCTCTGTCATCTTTTACCGGCCGGACGTCTCATTAAGAAACCAGAGCATCGCGCACAGCTTGAGAAACAGTGGGGACTGAAGGCCGGAACTATTGCTCCCAAGCCCGGTCTGCACACCATTGCTCTCTGGAACGCTTTTTCCGAGGGAAAAGTTAAAGCAATATTTGTTATCTGTACCAATCCCGCCCATTCACTTCCCAACGTGAACATTTATTCGGAAGGAATGAAGCGAAAAGACAATTTCTTTGTTCTCAGCGAGCCATTTATGGATGCTGAAACAGTAAAATATTGTGATGTCCTGCTGCCACCAGCATTCTGGTGCGAGAAACGAGGTACTTATGGTTGTTCTGAAAGACGCTATTCACTGCTCATGAAATCTGTTGAACCCATGGGTGAGTGTAAACCTGATTTTGATATCCTTATGGATTTTGCAAAACGTATGGATGTTGATCCCAAGGTTGTTCCCTATAAAGAAATTGATGATGTATGGAATGAGTGGCGTGAAGTAAGCTCAATCACACCCTATAACTTCAAGGGTATTACCAGAGCTCGTATGGAGAAGGCTTCTGGTATTCGCTGGCCATGTCCCACTGAGGATCACCCCGGCACAAGAATTCGCTACGTTCGTGGTGAAGATCCTAATATTCCAAAAGATTATAAAAACAAATATCATTTCTACGGGAAGAAAGACGGACGTGCTGTTATCTGGTTCCGTCCTTACAAAGGTGCTGCTGAAGAGCCGGATGCTGATTACCCAATGGTTCTTACAACCGGTCGTGTCATCGATCACTGGCATACGGGTACAATGACCATGAAAGTGCCTGAGCTGAGACGTTCATTCCCTAAAGCATACGTTGAAGTAAATGTTGATGACGCCAAGAAAGCCGGGATAAAGAACGGCGATGATGTCATCCTTGAGACCCGTCGTGATACCATGACATTCCAGGCTAAAGTGAGCGATGTGTGTCGTCCGGGACTTGTTTTTGTTCCATGGTATGATGCAAATCTTCTTATTAATAAACTGACCCTTAATGCCTTTGATAAAGGGTCTAAACAACCTGAATACAAGATCTGTGCTATTCGGATCAAGAAGGCATAACATATGGCTATATCAGGACTTTTAATTCATTGTTTAAAAGATGATATCCAGGATGTTGAAAAGGTGGTTAGCTCCATGGAGGAGATGACCACCTATGGTATCCATGAAGACCAGTATGTGATAGCAGTCGTTGAATCTCCATCTGATACAATTGAAAGGGTGGTTAAGAAAATTGGTCGTATAGATGGTGTACTCACTGTCTATACGACCTATCTGACCATTGAAGACGAAATTGATGAGGATGGAAACCTCAAGACCAATATCTCTTATGAACAGGTCGTAAAAATGGAACCAAAGCAAAATATCTGAGAAAGAAACCCGGCGGTTCATTGTCATGATGGCTGCCGGGTTTTTTTGGTGATTCATTATAGGTATATACCCACAACGTGGTGTTCTTGTTTCTAATGAGGTAGAAGACATGGCAGGATCAAAAAACTTTCTTCGTCCACCTGGTGCCAGGAGTGAGGAGGAATTTCTCTCCCGTTGCCTGCAGTGTGGCCAATGTGCGCAGGTGTGTATTTTCGACTGTATCAAGATGCGGAGAGGCTTTAATTTTTTCCTGGCTGGAACGCCTGAGATTAATCCCAAATCCGCTCCCTGTCATCTCTGTATGCGCTGCAGTGCCATCTGCCCGTCTGATGCCCTTCACGACGTGGATATTTTTGATGTACGTATGGGGGTTGCCGAGCTTGACCGGAAGAAATGTCTTACCTGGACCGGGAAATTGCTGTGCAGGAGTTGTTATGAGCGCTGTCCCATCAAGTGGAAGGCAATGATCCTTGAAGCTGGAGAATATCCGGTGATCACCGATGAATGTGCAGGTTGTGGATTGTGCGAACATGTATGCCCTGCTGATGCTATTGTCGTGACTCCAACCAGATTTCAAAATAAAAACACAGGTCCAAAGGGAGGCGTATGATGAAAAAGGCCAATCTCAGGACCTACAGGCGAACATTTCAGATATTTCTGGCTCTCGCCTTTATAATAATTCCCTTGCTTAATCGTTCCCGCTACTCCATGGTGTATGGGAACTTTCTGTCTTTTCATGCCTTTGGGATTCCTTTTGCCGATCCTCTGGCCGTTCTCCAGCTTACCCTGAAAAATCTCTATTTTACCCTTGATAATTTCATAGGTACTTTACTGCCGCTGATGCTTGCATTTGCACTGGGTACAGTGTTCTGTTCCTGGATTTGTCCCTATGGGCTCCTCTCGGAACTTACCCAGAAATTAAATAGAAAAATCATGCCCAAATCCTATAAGGGGTTACCTTTATTAAAAAAAGGTTTTCCGTTTAAGCTCCTTATTTTTGGTCTTGGTTTTGTCGTGTTTTTCATGCTGTCCACCACTCCTGTCCTGAACCAGCTTTCCACAGCTGCCTGGTATGCAAGGTTTTTTCAGTACTACTTTGGTCAGGATTTCATATCACTCTGCTATCTTTTTCTTTTTGGCCTGCTGCTAATAGAGTTTTTTGCAGGTAAACGCCTCTGGTGCCGCTATGTCTGTCCTCAATCCGTATTGATTATTCTCACCAAACTTTTGAATAAGAGACGGATGAAAGTTGTCTTTGACAGAGAAAAATGTATCTGCAAGCCAGGATACGAACGATGTGATATGGCCTGCACGCTCTCTCTCAAGCCTAAAACTTTGACGGAAACAATTGAAACCGAATGCAGTAACTGTGGCGATTGTGTTGTTGCCTGCAGGAAAATGGGCAAGGCACTGAGTTTCTCTTCCCCCCTTACCAAAGCCATTTTTCCTTCTCCGAAAAAACTGTTGAAATATGGCTGCAGACTACTTGCGGTTACAGTGGTTGGCTTTCTGTCCTTCATGATTTATCAGCAGATGGATTTTTCGCCTAAAACACCAGGAATCAACCATAGGCTCCTCACTGATAAACGAATTACTTTAAGCAGTGATACCATTGGAAGCCTCGACTTTCTTGGAAACGGTACGGTTGTCGCCCGCGGTGGTCAGTGGCCCTTGAACGGTTCTGCAAGCTGGCAATGGCAGCCTCAGGAGACTGAAAGCAGTGTTAAAATTATTCCTGACAGTCGCAAGCCGGAAAATTTTTCACTTGTTCACGGGAAAGGTGAGTTTAGCGCAGGAGGCAGCATCAGGTTTGAGCACGGTGAAACATACCTTGCCGAAGCATTTCCTGCTGATGAATATCAGATCAAAGAGATAAGTAATATTCCTGAGAAGATGGCTGGAGAACCCGCCAGCGTTGATGGGCGGGCCGTGTTATATCAGTATGCCAATCAGACCTATGTACTCAATCTTGAAGTTCAGGATCCTGTTGGGGTTATAAAGAAAATAGAAACACAGGGAGAGCATATCGGCATGGAAGTCATGCTGACAAATGTGAAAAAGTGGATCAACAGTCCCCAGATTATTGTTTCTGAAGGTGCAGCTCCCAAATTGCCATTCTCAACAGAGATGAAAGTAATATTTCATGACGGACACACTGAAAGCATGAGCTTTCAGACAACTGCAATCGTGGACAGAACTAGCGAGGAGTTTGACGATCCCTGGTTTTAATGTCTGGAGTGCCCGCTTAAAGAAGAAAGTGGCTATTAACGAAACTCAGTCAGCAACTTTCTGGCCTCCCGCTTCCACAGGAGTGACGCGGGGCGGCCTATATATCATTCCCGCGAAGGCGGGAGGTAATCGTAGACTCCGATCCAGTTTGCACAAGGCTATCAGTAAAAAAGCATTCTTTGCTGAGTTTCATATAGAGCCACGAAGAAGAATAATACCTGATGTGAAGCCCTGGGCAATTAATTTTCTGATTACGTATG
>DQTH01000293.1 GCA_015662865.1 Desulfocapsa sulfexigens | reverse complement strand
ACTCAGCCAACTTCATATGGTGAAGACATAAGGAATTGGTAAAACAAAAGAATTACAAGTGATCGTGATGGTGTCATTCCCGCGGAGGCTGGGTTCCAGTTTCGTGCCATCCCTCTGGATCGGAGTCTTCGCTTACCTCCCGCCTCCGCGGGAATGACAAACAAAATGGCTGAGTTTTGTGGTAATCAGTTTTTTTATTACTTTTCTTGATATTCCCTAAAAATAAACGATATACTTTTACGAAGTATCCCTATTCTCTTTTTCACCTTATCACAACATACATGAGGCTTGATCATGAACCAGGAAGAAACCCTCGCAGCAGTACTCAGTTCAGATGAACTGCCTACATTACCAACTGTTGCTTCAGAAATAATTACTCTCACGGCCCGTGAAGACACAACTCTTTCAGATATTGCCAGCCTGGTCTCAAAAGACACGGCATTGTCGGCTAAAATTTTAAAAGTTGCCAACTCCTCTTTTTACAGCTTTGCCCAGCAGATCAGTTCCATTAATCAGGCTGTGTCCATCCTTGGCATCAATGCAGTGAGGAGCCTTGTCCTTTCCTTTTCATTCCTGAGCATGAAAGGAGGGAAGAAAAAAGTTCATTTTAATTTTGAAAATTTCTGGAAAAATTCCCTGGCAGGAGCAGTTGCCTCAAAGCTCATCCTGGAAAGGGTTAAAGGTGCAGACACTGAAGAAATCTTTATCTGCGGCCTGTTGCAAAACCTTGGGGAGTTAATTCTGGCAAGAACATTTCCGGACGAATACGAAGAGGTTCTGAAACAGATAACAGAAGGACAGTACGATGCACTAAATGCTGAAGAAGACAAGTTCGGTACATTTCACTCCACCATCGGCTATGAAGTTGCAAAAAGCTGGGGTTTTCCCGAAGTTTTGCTTCTTCCTATACGCTACCACCATGACCCGTTACAGTACAAAGGAGATAATAAAAAAATAGAGATCACCTGCAAGGCCTCCTATCTTTCCGATATTCTTATTTCCATTCTCTACTCGGACAAGCCCGAAGAATACCACAAACGTTTTCGCAAAGAAGCCAAGAAACTGCTGGGCCTGAGCAATGATGACCTTGAACACATCCTTAGTGAAGTTCACATCCAGGTGGATCAGGCAGGAAAATATTTCGGACTGCGCATTAAAAAAACAAAAGCCATTCAGGAAATTCTTCAGGAAGCAAATATCCGTTTAAGCCTGATGAATCTCGACTTTGATCAGATGAACCAGGAGCTGATTAAGGCTAAAATAGACCTTGAAAATTTAGCAGCCGAGCTTGAAGCAAAAAACAAAATTCTTAATAATCTTGCCAACATTGATGGCCTGACAAAAATATACAATCACCGCTATTTTCAAAACAGTCTTGATAATGAAATCAGCAGGGCGCTGAGAAATGAGACAGAAATTTCTCTGTTGCTCATTGATATCGATTTTTTCAAAAAATTCAACGATACCTATGGCCATCAGGTTGGTGATTTTATTCTTATGGAATTCAGCGCAACCCTGAAACAGGAAATACGTAAATATGACACCCTGGCAAGATATGGAGGTGAAGAATTTACCGTAATCCTGCCGGATACTTCCGAAGAAGACGCATTGACAGTTGCTGAAAAACTACGAAAAACGGTGGATGACAAAGTTTTCAAAGATAATCGTGAAGACTATCATATTACTGCAAGCTTTGGTGTCTCCACGGGAAGACCTGTAACTGATGACAATTTCTCAAAAAGTAATCTCATCAATCAGGCGGATGCTGCCCTGTATGATGCCAAGGAAGCGGGAAGAAACAGAGTTTCTCTTTTTTCTCCAAAGAAAAAATGGTATAAATTTTAATTTGTGCTACTTTAGAATTATACTCTGATTCCGTGAGCGCATGATGGTAATGTAGCCTAATTCAACAACATACTAATCTGCCATGACAGAAACCACCTTTAATTACTGCTTTGATTTTCCCGACAACAGCAAAAAGCGCTTTCTCATTAATCTGGACCCGGAAACCTTTGAGTACAAAGCTTCAGACAATACTCCTCCGGATTGGGCGCTGTTAGGTGTTGCCAGATGTGAATGTTGTCAACTGGATATCGCCACACACGACTACTGCCCCATTTCAGCAAACATAGCTGATCTGGTGTTTGCCTTTAAAGACACCGCTTCCCATAAATCATGCCTTGTTTCCTGTATTTCAACTGCCAGGACCTGCAGTAAGGAAACTACTGTTCAGGAGGGACTGGCTTCCATCATGGGAATTATCATGGCCACCAGCGGCTGTCCTTCAATGTCCATTTTAAAACCCATGGCCTGCTTCCATCTGCCATTTGCAACCGTTGAAGAAGCCATGTACCGTTCGGTATCCGCCTATCTCCTGCGCCAGTATTTTTCCCATCAGGACGGGGAAAACTGCGATTTTTTCATGCACCGTATCCAGGACCATTACAGTGAAGTGCAGCAGGTAAATGAAGGTATCTTGAAACGGATCAACATGACATCTGAAATGGATGCTGATAAAAATGCCATTGTTACCCTCAACGCACTTGCCCAGATTCTGGTGATGGAAGTTGATGAAGACCTGGATTCATTGAAAAATTTATTTGTCTGACGGATTCATCCTTTCACATCATGGATTCCGGATCCACATCAATTGCAATTCTGATATCTCCTTTTGCAAGCATCGACTGTTTATCAAGCAGTTTTCCGCACACCTCATGAAGCAGAACTGATTCTGTCCCTTTCAGTAAAACCTGCCAGCGAAAGCGATCGCGAATCCTGTCTATGGGCGCCGGAGCAGGGCCCAGTATCTCTATTTTGTTAGCTTGTGAGCAACAGGTTCGGCAGAGCTTTGCCACCTGGGCTGCTGTTTCCTGCACCTGCCCCTCGCTGCTCCCTGAAATTTTCAGATTAATCATCCGCAGGTATGGCGGGAACATGGGATTTTTACGGATCTCCATTTCCTTATCAAAAAGCTGTGAATAGTCATGGGCGCGTGCAAGCTGAATGGCATAATGTTCGGGCCGCAGTGTCTGAATAATAACACGGCCCGGGCTTTCTCCTCTGCCAGCCCTGCCCGTTACCTGAGATAGCAGCTGATAGGTACGCTCAGCCCCGCGATAATCCGGCATACTGAGGCCACCGTCTGCCCAGATCACACCTACCAGTGTTACATGGGGAAAATCATGTCCTTTGGCAATCATCTGGGTGCCGATTAATATGTCGATCTCCTGCTGATGCATTTTTTTAAGAAGCGTCAGAAACTTTCGTCTGTCTGCGGCAGTATCTGAATCAATTCGGGCAACAGAGGCGTCAGGAAATTTTTCACGTATTTCCGTCTCTATTCGTTCCGTGCCAAATCCCACAGGAGTAAGATCTGTGGACCGGCAGGATCCACACACCACATTTTCCATTAACGAATAACCACAGTAATGGCAGACCAGTTTTGCTCTCTTTTTATGATAGGTGAGTGAAACATGACAGTGCAAGCACCTCACTGGTTCCCCGCAGTCACGACAGAGATATATGGAAGAAAAACCGCGACGATTAAGAAGCAGGATGGATTGTTTCTTCTGTTCAAGATTAGCGGCAAGCTCTTTGCCAAGTTTCAGGCCTATGGCCTCACCTCTTTTCTTCTCACTCTTTTCGCGCAGATCAACAATACTCACATCGGGCAGCGGCCGATTTTCCACACGTTTACTCATGGTGAGCAGCTGAAATTTACCGTTTCTGCTGCTTGCAAAACTTGTGATGGTTGGTGTTCCGGAACCTAGAATAACAACCGCATCGTTATAACGAGCTCGCAGAATTGCAAGGTCACGGCCATGATATCGCAGACCGTCTTCCTGCTTATAGGCGCTGTCATGTTCTTCATCCACCACAATGAGACCGGGATTGTTCAGGGGTGCAAAAATAGCTGAGCGTGCACCAATGACAATTTTCCCCTGACCGCTGGCAGCAAGGCTCCATTGATCAAACCTCTCTCCAGGGCTCAGGCCCGAATGAAGCAACACAACCAGATCCCCAAACCTTGAGACAAAATGGGCTTCAAGCTGGGTTGCAAGGGCAATTTCAGGCACAAGAATCAGGACATCACGTCCCTGCTGCAGAGCATGCTCTGCTGCCCGAAGATATACCTCTGTCTTGCCGCATCCTGTGACACCGTGAAGCAGAAATGGAGTAAATGTCTGTTCCTGCAGAGCCGGAATAATTTTTCCCAGCACTTCCTCCTGTTCTTCACTTAGGTTTTCAGGTTTTGGAAAATGGGTGAGCGTTTCACCAAATGGATTACGATAAATCCTTCTTTTTTCAGCCCGAATCAGATTTCTCTTTTCAAGCTCTTTTAAAGCTTTGGATGCACCGCTGTAAAGCTTGCGAACATCTTTTGCGGAAACAGCGTCCTGTCCCTGTTCCCTGGAAAGCCTCTTCATGATGACAAGGGTTTTAACCAGGGGCAAACGTAAAGGTTTACCGTCAATTTCCTGCCTGGCAGCCTCTTTAAGTGCTCTTTTCCCTTCGTCCCCTTCCAGGGATTCCGGCAGATCTATATGTGTCTGTAAGATATAGCAGAGTTCAAGTTTTTCACTGATCCTGGACTTGTCCAAGACTTTGATGGTTTCGACTAATCCATCATCTTTCCATTCTTTGATCAGTTTTTTCCATCCGCTATCTGTTGATACTTTTTTGGTCAGGACCGGGTTCAACTCCTGCTTTTCAAGCAGAGCAGCAAACCAGTCAGGTTCAGGAGTATCAGTGACAGGCCAGCTGCCAAGGGCTTTCACACCTTCATCGGTAAGTCGCAGTATGTTTCTGTTTCTAAGGGTCAGACCACCGGGGAGCGCCGTCTTTACAACCTCGCCGATGGGAAAATGGTAATAGTCGGCAATCCACCTGAAAAAAGGTACAAGGTTTTCCGGAAACAAAAGCTTATCATCCAAAAAGCGAATAACCGGAAGTATCCTGTAACTGACATCCTCTTCAGGAAGCAGACCCAGCACATATCCTGTTACCTGTTGCGCACCCATTCGCACAAGTACTCTTCTCCCCACCGGATCACCATCCATTT
>DQTH01000240.1 GCA_015662865.1 Desulfocapsa sulfexigens | reverse complement strand
ATGAATCTTTTCAGTTCCGAATTGCTTTCAGCCCCGACCATGGAGAGGAAATTCCTGACAGTTGAAGAACTGGTGAACGTCACCATATCCACCTTTCCGGCTTCAAGTGCTTCACGTAGCTGTTCTCGTTTTCCTTCCGGAGCAACATTTTTATAAACTGGAGCAACTGTTACCTGAGCACCTGCGCCACGAAGCGTTTCAGGTAATATTTCCCTTGCCTTCTCCGCCCTTGGAATAAGAACGTTTCGCCCTTCCACGCCCTGATCAAGCAATGACTCAGCCAGTCCTTCTCCTGTGAAAACCGTGGGAAGGAGATCAGCACGAACTCCATAGGTCAACAGAAGATCTGCAGTTGCCTTGCCCACAGCAGCAATACTGGGACCTTTCATGCTCCTGGCATCCATTCCCTTTTTGTACAGTCGTTTAAAAAAGTATTTCACACCATTCAAAGAAGTGAACAGTATCCAATGATACTCTTCAAGTCGATCAAGTTCTTCATCAAGAACTTCGTAGGAATCAACTGGTTCAATTTTAATAGTTGAATATTCAAGACAATTAGCACCATTCTCCTCAAGACCGGCCATGAGTTCCGATGCCTGTTCTCTGGTTCTTGTAACAACTATCCGTTTGCCAAACAGGGGACGTTTTTCAAACCAGTCTATACTTTTGCGGAGTTTCACCACTTCACCGACAATAATAAGGGCAGGAGGCTTGATCCCAGACTCACGAACAATATCAGTAATTGTTTCAAGGGTTCCCACAACTGATCGCTGTTCCGGTGTTGAAGCCCATCGTACAACAGCAACAGGAGTTTTGGGAGCACGCCCATGGGCCATAAGATTTTTAACGATAACCGGCAGATTCTTGATCCCCATATATACAACAAGAGTTCCTGCACCTGTGGCAAGCTTTGCCCAGTCTATATTGGATCCTGGCTTTGTCGGGTCTTCGTGGCCGGTGAGAAAGGCAACAGATGCTGTATACTCACGATGAGTAATGGGAATTCCTGCGTAAGTGGCTGCAGCTGTGGCAGAAGTAACTCCGGGAACAACTTCAAAATCCACACCTTCTTTGGATAGTACTTCGACTTCTTCCCCGCCGCGACCAAAAATAAATGGGTCGCCACCTTTGAGGCGAACAACTGTTTTTCCGGTTTGCGCCCAGTTCACCAGCATCGCGTTAATTTCTTCCTGGGTATGAGTATGCTTTGCACCACCCTTTTTTCCGGCATAAATCAGTTCTGCATCTTTGGGTACATGCTTAAGGAGTTTAGGACTGGCAAGATAATCGTAGACAACAACCTGCGCCCTTTCAAGAAGGTACTTTCCTCTTACGGTAATTAAGCCCGGATCGCCAGGTCCTGCACCAACCAGATAAACTTTACCAGTTCTTTTTTTATTTGCTTGCTCACTCATAATATTTCCAGACTAGGCGCACAGAACGCCTGCATATTGTTACGTCAGGATTTATCCCAACCTGATTCCTAAATGACTGCCATGCGTCCGCCTTTCTAGCAGCTTTCGCATAATTCATCAAGTAATGATGCCGCTAAAAGAGGAATCATCAGTTCATGATGCCCGATAATATTATACCCGCGTCCGCCACCGGCTGTAGGCCGGTTAACCACATTGGTAAGAGGGCGATACTGCTTCATAAAATCAAAATTTGCAGTCGTAAAATCATCAACTCGGTGTCCAAGATTCCGCACAAGGGTCAGAGCCTTCAAAAACACTTCAGGAAGGAGTACAGCTGAGCCGATATTCAAATAAGCCCCTCCCTGTAATCCACTGACTTCACCGCAGAACAGTTTAAAATCCCTGTGAGAGGTATCACCGATATCAGCACCGGATGCTGACGGATGGATATGGATAATGTCTGTTCCCATGGCAACATGTACTGTAGCAGGAATCCCAAGCCTGGCAGCTGTTGCAAGGAGACTTTTATCATTATGCGGAAAATTTCTTGCCAGCAGATATTCACCCACTGCCTGCCCCATTCCGATACCTTCACGGGCTCCCTTCGAAATAGCACTGTTTAAAACCTCACCTGTTTCTTTGGCTGCCCCGAAAGCTCCATCACCGAGCACATCACCAACTTCTTCAGAAGTTGATCCCGCCATGGCAATCTCGGCATCATGAATAATACAGGCGCCGTTCATTGCAAGCCCTGTGATAATAGAACGCTCCATGAGATCAATGAGTACAGGATTCAATCCGACTTTGATCACATGGGCGCCCATTCCCATAATAATTGGCCTGCCTGCACGATGTGCTTTTGCCAGGCAACGGACAAGTTCAGGAAAATCATGACCAAGCAGCTGATCTGGAAGGGAAGCCATAAAACCGCGGAGGCTTGTATTTTCTTTGACCGGGGTACCGAAATGCTCCACCGTTACCTTGGAATAACGGTCATGGAGAGAATATGTATTCAGGCCGCTGAAATCCAGTGGTTTAATCTTCACCAAAGATCTCCTGTTCAACCAGCTCACAAAGCAGATGTTCCGCCCACAGATGAACTTCCTGGATATGCTGTGTTTTAGCGTTGGGAACATTCAATGTTAAGTCTGCAATTCTCCCAAGCTCCCCTCCATCACCAGCCAGCCCACCGGTGAGAGCAGCAGTTCGCATGCCAATCCCCTTTGCAACTTCAATGGCCTTAATGACATTGGCAGAACCGCCAGATGTGGAAATTCCCAGGGCCAGATCTTCAGGTTTTCCAAGGGCCTGCATCTGTTTTGAGAATACTTCATCAAAAGAATAATCGTTGCCGATTGCGGTAAGGATGGATGTATCCGTGGTAAGCGCAATGGCTGCCATGGGTCGTCTGTTAATCAAAAAACGACTCACCAGCTCAGCTGCCATATGCTGGGCATCAGCAGCACTTCCTCCATTTCCGAATATAAGAATTTTTCCACCCTGGCGAATACACATCACCATCTGGCAGGCTAAATCAATAAGGCTCTGATGACTTTCCTTAACAAAAGCTTCCTTGGCCATAACGGAATTGACCAGCGCTTCAGCAACAATCTGTTCCATGGTACCCGGGCTCCAGAGGAGTTAATAAACAATGCATCCTGTTCACAAGGAGAAAAATGGACAACAGTACAGGACTCTAAAATATCCCGATCAAAAAAGCAAAAAAAATGGGCATATCGCAGTTCACTGCGAATACGCCCATGCGGAGCAGGTTATCAAAAATCTTCCTGTCCGACTAGTTAGTGCATCTTAGAAAAAATCAGTCCAACTCAGCAAGAATTGCCTCAGTAACTTCTTTGATACCCATGGATCCGTCAACAGAGATCACTTTGGTATCAGTATTTTTGAAATAATTAACTGCTGCCATGGTACCGGTTTCAGTGTCATAATAGATATCATGACGTTTATTGATGGCATCCTCATCCTGATCATCAGCACGGGCACTCAGCTCACCGCCACATACGCGACAAACCAGTTTTCCGTCTTTTTCAACAGGTTTGATGGCATCAAAGGCAATGTGGTTTGGATGGTTGTTATCGTTGGCGCACAGGCGACGTCCCATGATGCGTTCTTTGGCGATCTGGCGATCAAGCAGAATCTCCATAACATAATCAATCTTCATTCCAGCTTCTTTAAGAGCAGCATCGAGAGCCTCAGCTTGGGCAAGAGAGCGTGGGAAACCGTCAAGAAGCCATCCTTTTTCCTTGGATTTAGCCAGAGTTTCAAGAACCATGGGGATGGTGATTTCATCAGGTACCAGATCGCCGGCTTCGATAAAGGCTTTTGCTTTCATTCCAAGCTCGGTTCCACCCTTGATATGCTCACGGAAAATTGCTCCGGATTCAATGTGATCCATACCGTACTTATCTTTTACAATGGCACCCTGAGTTCCTTTACCACTACCGTTTGGTCCAAATGCGAGAATGTTAACAGCCATGTTTGTCTCCTATGGAAAAAATTATATGTGCTTTGACACGAGCCCTGAAAAAAAAGACCCTGTGCCAGCCTAAACGCAAATGTGAATGAATCCTCACTCAAAAATCAAATTTCAAAATATAAACTAAAAACAAAATTGTATCCACTAAAATTTCCGTCCTTACTTTTTGACTTTCAGCACTAAAGAGAGTATTTTTCAGCAGGAAAAAAGTGAAATGCTTTAACCATTACCTGACCAGCAACTCTGGAATAAATATATAAAAAGTAAAAGTGAATTAAAACTATGAAACAAATACAAGTGGGCCTCATCGGTTTTGGTACCGTGGGCAGTGGTCTTGCACAGACCCTGTATGAACAAAAAGATCGACTGCGAAGAAAAGTTGGAGCCGATGTTGTTCTTACGCAAGTCGCAGACATTATGACAGACTCTCTTCCGGAACAGTTCAGCGAAGTCAGGCTGACCAAGGATGCAACTGATATTTTTAAGAATCCGGATATAGATATCGTAGTCGAATTGATTGGCGGCATGGAGCCTGCCAGAACCTTTATGCTCGAGGCAATCCGGCATGGTAAACATGTAGTTACTGCAAACAAAGCTTTACTTTCCGTCCATGGCAAGGAAATCTTTGAAGCTGCAGTCGCCAATAATGTTGAGGTCGGGTTTGAAGCCAGTGTCGGAGGTGGAATACCAGTAATCAAGTCTTTGAAAGAAGGACTTGTGGCCAATCGTATAGAATCTATCATGGGAATCATGAACGGCACGGCCAATTATATCCTCACCAGAATGACCGATGAAGGCGTGCCCTTTGATGAAGTATTAAAAGATGCCCAGGCGCAGGGGTTTGCAGAAGCCGACCCGACCTATGACATTGAAGGCATTGATACTGCTCATAAGCTGGCCATTCTTATGACCATTGCCTATGGCAAGCATGTTCACCTGGACGATATAAATACGGAAGGTATTACCAAAATAAAACCCATTGATATTGAATTTGCCAAGGAATTTGGCTGTCGTATCAAACTGCTGGCCATCAGTCGCCACCATGGCGACCATGTGGAGGCACGGGTTCATCCCACCATGGTTCCGGAATCGCATATGCTCGCCAACATCAATGGAGCCTACAATGCCATTCACTTTACCGGTGACACGGTGGGTAATGTTCTCCTTTATGGTCTTGGTGCCGGAATGATGCCTACCGGCAGTGCAGTTGCGGCTGATGTGGTTGATATCGGCAGAAACATCCTCTGCAATTCCATTAACCGCGTACCTGCGCTTTCCTACCTGCCGGAAAATATTGGGACACCGAATATCACTCCCATGTCCGAGCTGACCGGCCCTTATTACTTTCGCATCACAGCGCTGGACAAGCCCGGTGTCCTGTCGAGCATCTCCGGAATATTCAGCAAGTACAACATCTCCATCAAGTCAGTGATCCAGAAAAGCCGCCACGAGTTTGATCCAGTGAGTCTTGTCATCCACAGTCATGTGACAAACGAAGAAGCTGTGCAAAAATGTATCGCAGAAATTGATGCACTTGATGTGTGCCCTGAAGAAACAGTGAAAATCCGCATACTCACCTCAGACGAATAAACGTCTATACCGGAGTTATTGATGAAATACCTCATTCTTGTGGGTGACGGCATGGGAGACCTGCCAATAGCAGAGCTCGGCAACCGGACTCCGCTTGCGGCTGCCTCAACGCCAACACTGGACAGGCTCTGTCAGAAGGGAGAACTCTTCTGTACACGTACAGTGCCCGTTGGTTATCCACCCGGTTCTGATGTGGCAAACCTCTCTCTTCTTGGTTACAGACCTGAAGAGTATTACACAGGACGAGCCCCCTTGGAAGCCGCTGCCATGGGTATAGAGCTTGCTGAAGATGAAACTGCCTTTCGCTGCAACCTTGTAACTGTGCTAAAGAAAGGGCAGGATAAGTTGCAGATGATTGATTACTCTGCCGGTCACATTAGCAGTGAAGAATCAGAGCAAATTCTGGGAGTACTGGAAGCTGAATGCGCAACAGACAGGTTTCACTTTAAGGCGGGAATCAGTTATCGTCATATTCTTGTGGTAAAAGGTGATTATCCTGCCATGGAGACCGTCCCGCCCCACGATTATATCGAAAAAGATGTAACTGCTCCCTGGCAGCGTTACATGGCTGATCCTGAATGGAAAGAACTTCTGAGTAAAACTCAGGCTGTCCTTGCAAAACATCAGGTGAACCTGAAGAGACTAGCGGAAGGCAAAAATCCAGCCAATTGTATCTGGCCGTGGGGTGAAGGAAAACTGCCGTCAATGCCTACTTTTCATGAACGCTTTGGCCTGACGGGAAGCCTCATCTCTGCAGTGGATCTGCTCAAAGGCCTGGGAGTCGTCTCAGGGCTGGACATCCTTAATATTCCCGGAGCCACCGGTTATATTGACACAAATTACAAGGGTAAAGCTGATGCAGCCCTTGAGTGTTTAAAGTCCCAGGATTTTGTCTTTGTCCATGTGGAAGGACCTGATGAAGCAGGACACCAGGGTTTGATGCAGGATAAATTACAGGCCATTGAAGATTTTGACGGAAAAATTGTTGCCCCCATTATCCAGGGATTGAAAGAACGTGGCGAGGATTTTCGCCTGGTGGCCACCATGGATCACTACACGCCTTTATCACTACGAACCCACACCGATACTCCTGTGCCAACCATCCTTTACGATTCAAGAGAACAAGAGAAGGGATGCGGCCTGCTTTTTTCTGAAAAAACAGGAGATGAGGTTGGTAAAAAAGATGGTGGAACACTCCCTGACGGCGAAACACTGATAAAAAAACTACTCCAACGTTAGCACCGATGAAACAAGCAAGTCACCGTACAACGTATCGGGTCATCTATGGTGATACCGATGCTGCCGCAGTAGTTTACAATGCCAACTACCTCCGTTTCTTTGAAATCGGACGCACTGAGCTCATGAGGGAGAAAGTCTATACATACAAAAAATTCCAGGACATGGGTATCCTGCTCCCTGTCACTGAATGCTTTGTCCGCTATAAAGCCTTTGCCTGTTACGATGACCTGCTTCAAATTGAAACAAAACTGGTGGAGCTGAAAAAAGTCAGTTGTAAATTCTCCTATAAAATTCTTCGCAAAAATGATGAAACCGGAAAAGAACAGCTCATCGCCAAGGGATATACGGTTCATGCGTCCATTGGCCGGGAAGGAAAATTGAGTCCACTTCCGGCCGATCTCGTTCCCCGCCTGCAGGCTCTTCTACCGATTACGGAAAATTAAAACAGTCGCCACCGCATTTCGGCAGCAATTTTATCTTGACAGTACTTCAGAATCAGTCTATATTGGCCATCGCAACGCGGGGTGGAGCAGTCTGGTAGCTCGTCGGGCTCATAACCCGAAGGTCATAGGTTCAAATCCTTTCCCCGCTACCAAAAATTCAAGGACTTAGGAGATTTTCTCTTAAGTCCTTTTTTTATTGGTTCCATGCCAGGGTAGAAAATGAGCTATTTGTGACAGCGAATGGTTTTATTTAATGTTGCAGGAAGTTGGAACGATTGAAGGGGTAATGCAAGCATTACCGAACTATGTGATATTACTTTATTCTAAATATTTTTTTTATATCTGTTCTTTTTCTTTCTGGTTCTTTAAACGAATCTGTGGGTAAAAAGGAGTAAATAGCATGGATGAAATTGAATTAAAGGTCAAGCCCTTCGGGTCGCT
>DQTH01000284.1 GCA_015662865.1 Desulfocapsa sulfexigens | reverse complement strand
CTCCCCTCCAGGGTTTTACCGGAGAATTGACACAGAAAGGGATAGATTTTCAAGTCGATTGTAATCATTTTTGTTGTTTAACTCTTACAAAACAATAGGTTATGCAATGTTAAGTTTTGTTTAACCGGACACTAGTGAAATCAATCATTTTTCACCTTTTTAAGATCCACTGCGCAGACTTTGAATTCAGGACATTTTGATTTCGGATCCATAGCATCGATGGTGAGCAGATTTATGGGTACCTCAAAAAAATGGAAAGATGAAAAAACTGTACCAGGCTGAACACGATCTGTAATTTTGGTCTTAATATGTACTGTTCCACGCCTTGAGAGTAGCTCCACTGTCTCTCCATCCCTTAGTTGCCGCTGCTCTGCATCCTCTTTACTGATTTCCAGAAGTGCTTCAGGGTATTCACGTACCAGGCGCCTGGATTTTCTGGTCATGGTCGCTGTATGGTAATGATGGTAGGAGCCGCGGCCTGTAACTAATGTGTATGGGTATTTGTCTTCCGGCGTTTCAGAAGGTTCCTGATGCTTTGTAATGGTAAAATGCCCCTTTCCCCTGGCAAAATAGTATTTGTGCAGGAATTCGGTTCCCGGATGCTCACGATTCCAGCAAGGCCATTGCAGGCCCCAATTTTCTTCCAGACGATCATAATGCATGCCGCCGTAGATTGGTGTGACGATACTGATCTCTTCCATGATTTCAGCTTCAGTGTCAAATTCCATGCCCGGACAATTCAATCGTCTGCCAAGTTCCATGATTATTTTACTGTCCGGCAGGCAGTCGTGGATGGGAGGAATGGCCTGGTGGCAGAGTTGAACCCGTCTCTCGGAGTTAGTGATGGTACCGCTTTTTTCGGCAAAGGTGGCAGCAGGGAAGACCACATGGGCAAGGCGTGCTGTTTCAGTGAGGAAAATGTCAGAGACAGCCAGAAATTCCAGATGTTTGAGTGTGTTTTCCACTCGGTTTAAATGGGGATCGCTGAGCACCGGATTTTCCCCCATGATGAACATGGATTTTATATCTCCGGACTCTCCGGCATGGGTCATTTCAGTGAGGCTTTTCCCGAGATTTTGCGGTATCTCTTTTCCCCATACAGCTTGAAAGCGTTCCTGTACCTCAATATCGGCAAGGTTTTGATAACCTGGCAGAACTGCGGGAAGTGCTGCCATGTCGCAGGCCCCCTGGACATTGTTTTGGCCGCGTAACGGGTCAACATCACTGTGTTTTTTCTCAACATTGCCGGTGAGCATGGCAAGATTTGCCACTGCCTGCACATTGTCAGTTCCACAGGTGTGCTGCGTGACACCAAGACAGTAACAGATTACAGATTTACAGCTCCTTGCATAGAGGCAGGCAGCTTTGTGGATGGTCTTGCGATCAATTCCTGTAATAGCTGAGAGCTCGTCCAGATCGAGCATGTGCAGGTAATCACGCAGGGCAATGAAATTTTCAGTGCGCATGGAAATGAACAGATCATCGGCCAGGTTTTCATCAAGGATAATTCGCATCATTGCATTGATGAGGGCAATATCAGTCCCTGGTCGCAGTGCCAGGTGGATATGTGCCTCTTTTGCGATGTCAGTCCGGCGCGGATCAATTACTATGAGTTTTGCGCCATTATCCAATGCTGTTATGATGTTTCGTCCGATCTGCGGATGGGTTTCAGTTGTGTTGGAACCGGTGACAAGAAGAACATCAGCGCCTTCAAGCTCGCCAATGGAGTTTGTCATGGCACCGGATCCAAAACTTGTGGCAAGACCTACCACCGTGGAAGAGTGTCAGAGTCGGGCACAGTGATCAATGTTATTGGTATCAAGGCCGACACGCGTTAGTTTCTGCAGGAGGTAATTCTCTTCATTTGTACATTTGGCTGACGCCAGGACTCCTATTGCATCCGGGCCGTATTTTTTTTTTGTTTTTAAAAGCTGTGATGCGGTATAGTCCAGCGCTTCTTCCCAGCTCACTGGCTGGAGTTTTCCATTTTTTCGCAATAATGGTCTTGTGAGCCTTTTCTCGGAGTGGATAAATTCGTGAAGGTGCCAGCCCTTGGAGCAGAGGGTCCCGCGGCTGATGGGATGGTTTTTACTTGGGTAGGAACCCACAACCCTGTCCTGCTCAACCCGAAGATACACACCGCAGCCGCAACCGCAGTAATTGCAGATAGTCATGATATCTTGCATAAAAATACCTTCTCCAAAGGTGATGAATGGATGTGAGTGTCTCTTTTCAGATTATGAGACAAAGTGCGGAAAAGTCAAGAAACCTTCGTGAAAGAAGCATCTAAATAAAAGGATAAAAAGCAATGTAAAAAAAGACTTCCCTTGCAAGATTAAATAGGGTATTATACGAGGTTTTCTTGCCTTGAAATTGGAAGGATTTTTTCATGGGATGGCCAATTGCCTGATTTCTTGATAAATCATGCAACAGACAAGTCGTTTCATTGTGTTTTTTTGTTTTTTAAACTGTTGAGTAAGGAGTTGCAATGTGTTGTGACTCCTTATTTTTTTTATTTCATTTTGAGCACGCATTTACGTGCTTGCGCCGGAATTTCCGGCAGGAAGAATCTGGTAGAGGGTAGCAGACATGAGTGTAGATTTAAGCAATGTGCGGAATATTGGGATCAGTGCCCATATTGACTCAGGGAAAACAACCTTGACCGAGCGCATCCTGTTTTATACCGACAGGATCCATGCCATCCATGATGTACGTGGCAAAGACGGTGTCGGTGCAAAGATGGATTCCATGGAACTTGAGAGAGAGCGTGGAATTACAATCCAGTCGGCAGCTACCTATTGTAACTGGAAAGGGAATGATATTAATATTATCGATACTCCCGGCCATGTGGATTTTACAGTGGAAGTGGAACGTGCCCTTCGTGTACTTGACGGTGCTGTGCTTATCCTCTGTTCGGTCGGTGGGGTACAGTCGCAATCCATTACCGTGAACAGGCAGATGGATCGCTATAATGTTCCCCGTATCTCATTTATTAATAAATGTGATCGTACCGGTGCCAATCCGGAAAGGGTAACCGAACAGCTCCAGGACAAACTGGGTCTGAATGCTCATATGCTGCAGCTTCCCATTGGTCTTGAAAGTGAATTGGAAGGTGTTGTCGATCTTGTCACCATGAAAGCCCTGTATTTTGATGGCGATAATGGCGAAATTATCCGTGAGGAGGAAATTCCTGCAGATCTTCAGGATGCAGCAGAGGAAAAACGTGAAGAGTTGCTCGATGCAGTGTCCATGTTCTCTGATGAACTGATGGAAGCCATGCTTGAAGAAACAGAGATTACCACCGAAATGGTAAAAGATGCTGTTCGCGCTGGAACTCTGGCCCTTGACTTTTCTCCTGTATTTATTGGGTCAGCATATAAAAATAAAGCTGTTCAACCGCTCCTTGATGCTGTCGAATATTACCTTCCCTGTCCAACTGATGTGGAAAATCTCGGGCTTGACCTGGAAAAAGATGAAGAAGAATTTCCGGTTACCAATGATTCCGATGATCCGCTTATCATGCTGGCATTCAAACTTGAAGATGGTCGCTACGGTCAGCTCACTTATGTTCGTACCTACCAGGGTACGTTGAACAAAGGTGATACTGTTTTTAATACCCGTACCGGAAAAAAAGTGAAGGTTGGCCGCCTGGTTCGTATGCATTCCGATGAGATGGAAGAGATCGACTCCTGTGGTGCCGGTGATATCGTGGCCCTTTTTGGTGTTGATTGTGCTTCAGGTGATACGTTTACCGATGGTAAAATTACCTGCTCCATGAGTTCCATGCATATTCCCGAGCCTGTTATTTCGCTGGCTGTTATTCCAAGCGACAACAAAGCACAGGTAAATATGTCCAAGGCTCTTAACCGTTTCACCAAGGAAGATCCTACCTTTAAGACCTTTGTTGATCACGAAACCGGTGAGACCATTATTTCCGGTATGGGCGAGCTACACCTTGAAGTTTATATCGAACGTATGAAGCGTGAGTATAACGCTGAAGTTGAAGTCGGCGCTCCTCAGGTTTCCTATCGCGAGACAATATCAGCTCGTGCGGATTTCAACTATACCCATAAAAAACAGACTGGTGGCTCCGGTCAGTTTGGTCGTGTCGCCGGTTATATGGAGCCTCTGGAAGAGGGTGAGTATGAATTTGTTGATAAAATCGTTGGTGGTGCTATTCCACGCGAATTTATCACATCCTGTGACAAAGGTTTCAAAAAGAGTCTGGAAAAAGGAACCCTCTGTGGCTCTCCGGTAACGGGTGTTCGCTGTGTCATCAATGACGGTGCGTTTCATGCTGTGGATTCATCTGATGTTGCTTTTCAGCTGGCTTCAATTGGCGCTTTCAAGGAAGGATATATGAAAGCCAAGCCAGCCATTATGGAGCCGATTATGAAGGTGGCCGTTGAAGGGCCTTCTGAGTTCCAGGGTGCTGTCATGGGAAGTATCAACCAGCGTCGCGGCATGATTATAGGAACCACTGAAGAAGGGAATTACACAGTCGTTGAGGCTGAGGTTCCCCTTTCTGAGATGTTTGGCTACTCCACAACACTGCGCTCCCTTACCCAGGGAAAAGCAGAGTTCACCATGGAATTTGCAAGCTTCAAGCCTGTTCCAAAGAGTGTCAGTGAAGAACTGGTTAAGAAATATCAGGACGAGAGAAAAGAAAAATAGAGTTTTCTTTTTTGAATAAGGATACAATAAATTTTGTTTCGGACAGTGTAGCTGTCTGTCAGGGCAGACCAGTACGGTCGCCGCAAATGACTATATAAAAGAGGTGCTTACCATGGAAAAAGAAGACCTGGTATCAAACAATCCATTACGGGCTCTTGGCCTTGAAAAAGAAGAAGGCGCTGCAGGCCGTCGTGTCGGTCTGGTTATGGCCCGGGCAGGGCTTGGTAAAACAGCCATTCTCGTTCAGATAGCCATGGATTCCATGCTTCGTGACAACAAGGTACTGCATGTGGCCATTGGCGAAGGCGTAGAAAAGACCAGAGCCTGGTATGAAGACATTCTTGATCTGATGAATCAGGAAAAGAAGGTTGAAAATTTCCAGCAGGTGGTTGATGAAGTCATGCAGAATCGTATGATCATGACTTTTAAAGAAAATAGTTTCAGTGCTGCAACACTTGAAGAACGTATGCAGGATCTCTCTCAACAGGGGATCTTCAAAGCTGAATGTTTGGTTGTTGATGGCTTTGATTTCACCGAAGCAGACAACGCTTCAGTTCTGAATGAATTGAAAAGCACCATGGAAAAAAATGATCTGAAAATGATCTGGTTGTCTGCTGTTTGTCATCGTGACGATGAACGAGTCAGCGCAAACGGAGTGCCTGCACCCTGCCACGAATTTGATGAGGTTTTTGATACTGTACTTTTGATATCTCCCGAAGGTGATGATATCAGGCTGAAGACTCTAAAATGCTCTGAAGCATGTTCTGTGGACGCTGGAAAGTATTTGATTGTTGATCCCGCAACTATGTTGATTAAAAAGGCATAATTTAGAACAAATCATCAGCATTTTTTTTATGAAGTCGTAAGGCGGGTATTTCCAATGAAGGAAATACCCGCCTTTTTTTGTTTTTTTTGTAAACCGAATATCATGTAGAATAATAATTATGCAATTTCGTCCCTGTATTGACCTTCACAACGGCAAAGTAAAACAGATTGTCGGTTCAACATTGAAAGATGATGATCCGGGTAATCTGCAGACAAATTTTGTGGCTGAGCATCCATCTTCCTGGTTTGCAGAGCTTTATCGAAAGGATAATCTTACCGGCGGCCACATAATAAAACTCGGACCGGGCAATGATGAGGCTGCAGTTGAAGCACTTTCTGCCTGGCCTGGAGGTATGCAGATTGGCGGTGGAATTACAGCTGAAAATGGCAAAGAATGGCTGGATAAAGGCGCTTCACACGTTATTGTCACATCTTATGTCTTTCGTGATGGTAAGATTGATCAGCAACGGCTGCAGAAACTTGTAAAGGCTGTTGGAAAAGAACATCTTGTCCTTGATCTCAGCTGTAGAAAAAAGGGAGATGACTATTATATAGTTACAGATCGCTGGCAGAAATTCACCGATATCATTATCAGTGCCAGAGTTATGGAAGATTTTGCTACACTCTGTGATGAATTTCTCATACATGCTGCAGATGTGGAAGGGCAATGCAATGGGATTGAAAAGGAACTGGTTAGGAGACTTGCTGACTGGTCTCCTATCCCTGCAACGTATGCTGGAGGTGTTAAAGATATCGAAGACTTGCGACTGATTCGGGATCTTGGTAAGAATCGCTTGCACGCAACAGTGGGCAGTGCTCTTGATATTTTTGGTGGTTCAACAATGACTTATAATGAGGCTGTGGTTTTTCATCGGGAAGGATAGCTGTGATGAGTGATAGTAAACAGGATACAAACGATAAGGAACTAGTCGAACTGAAAATAAGAATTCCATCTGATCTGTATCGTGCCTACCAGCGCTGCTCCTGGATTATCACCCACGAGACAGGGAGAGAGCAACTCGATATTATGGAAGAAATGGTATATGATTTTTTAGTCAAGAATGAGTGTTAATTGATTTGAGCCTCTTCAAACAAATCTGTGGGTGATTTCAGGGACAGGTAAATTACCAAGCGTATGATACAAGGCTATTTCCCGCAATTTATCGCTCCGG
>DQTH01000142.1 GCA_015662865.1 Desulfocapsa sulfexigens | reverse complement strand
CGTTTACTATGGCAACATTCTGGAGCGATTTATGCCAATTTTGCTGCACGAGTGCCCAAGTTGAGTAACTTGCACTCATAACGGGAGTGGCTGAGAACAAGGTGATATGTCTCAGCCAGTCCTGATAAAATTTTCTGTTATGCATTGGAAATGGCAGGACCAGCAAACAGAATAATACAAAGGAGGGGCACAGGAAAAAACTGATGGAAAAAACACAACAGAGGTCAAGAAGGATGAGGTAGATTTCAAATTTCAACCAAGATGGACTCGTAAAAACTTAAAATATAAGGTGGATTTGTAGATAAGCGTAGACTTCGAAAACCTCCATATTCGAGGCGCACTACCTTCGTGCGCACAACGAAGAAGCTGGAGAGTTTTTACGAATCCATCAACCAAAACGGCCGGTTATATAATCTTCTGTCAACCTGTGGCGGGGATTTGTGAAAACCCGATCCGTACTCCCCACCTCGATCAAGTCTCCCAGATGAAAATAGGCTGTTCGCTGTGAAACTCTGGCCGCCTGCTGCATATTATGGGTGACGATAACAATGGTGTACTGCTCCTGCAATTCTGCAATCAGATCCTCAACAGTGGCTGTTGCAATGGGATCAAGAGCGGAGCATGGTTCATCCATGAGAATGACTTCCGGCCGTACTGCAATGGCTCTTGCAATGCATAAACGCTGCTGCTGTCCACCGGAAAGTCCGGTTCCTGGCTGGTCCAGGCGGTCATTCACTTCTTTCCACAATCCTGCTTTTTTAAGCGAGCCTACCACGATATCGTCAAGTTCGCTCCGCGAAGCAGCCAGGCCGTGAATTTTTGGTCCATAGGCAACATTATCATAGATGGATTTCGGGAAAGGATTGGGTTTTTGAAAAACCATGCCCACCTGGGCACGCAGAGGAACCACATCTACGTCCTTACCATAGATATCAAGATCATCGAGCCGGATTTCTCCAAAAACGCGACAACTGTCAATGGTATCATTCATTCGGTTTAAACAACGCAAAAATGTTGACTTACCACAACCGGACGGCCCAATCATGGCCAGGACTTCGTTACGTCCCACATCAATGGAAACATCTTTGATGGCATGCTTCTCTCCATAATAAACATTGACATCTCTGCATGTCATTCGAGCATCATCAACGTATTGGCTGCCAACGGTCAGTCGATTTTCCCGCTTCACTTTTTCCTTGTATCGGGCTTCTTCCCAAACCATATCTTCAGGTCCGGAAAAAGTATGGGTGGCAGAATTGAGTGTTGCACTCATTGTTTCCATCTCCATAATGGCCAGGACAGATACTGCCCTGGCCCTGTTGAATAATATTATTTTTCCAGCACAAGCATATTGAGTGCTTTGGCATCATTTGAGAACTCTTTTCTCTCCTCTTCGGGCATGGGAATAAGCCCTTTGTCAGAAAGATACCCTTCATCACCCCAGGCTTTATCACTGGTAAATTCGCTTAAAAACTCAGGCATTCCAGGTACCACGCCGACATGAGACTTTTTCACATAAAAATAAAGCGGACGGGAAAGAGGATATTTACCAGCAGCAATGTTCTCAAAAGTCGGCTCTTCTCCACCAAAAATGGAACCTTGGACTTTATCTCCATTCTGATCAAGAAAACTAAATCCGAAAATGCCTAGAGCCTTGGGATTGGCAGCAAGTTTCTGTACGATCAGATTATCATTTTCACCAACTTCGATGTATGCCCCATCCTCGCGAACTGTATGGCAAATTGATTTGAAATATTTTTTATCGGTCTTTTTCAGCGCTTTGATCCAGTCAATCTTTTTACATCCTCCTTCCATTGCAAGTTCCACAAAAGCATCACGAGTACCGGAAGTCGGAGGAGGACCCAGCACTTCAATTTTGGTATCAGGAAGAGATTCATTGACATCTTTCCAGGTTTTATAAGGGTTGGCCACCAGTGTTTCACCACCTTCAGGCTTGGGAACATCCTTGGCCAAGGCAAGAAAGATATCTTTTTTACTGAGTGTCATCTGAGCCGATTTTTTTGAGTTGGCAAGAACTATTCCGTCATAGCCGATCTTCACTTCCACAATTTCTTTCACCCCGTTTTTCTGGCATTTCTGATATTCTGAGAACTTGATTCGCCTGGATGCGTTTGTGATATCCGGTGTTTTTATGCCGGAACCGGCACAGAAAAGCTTCATTCCACCACCAGAACCGGTTGATTCAATCTTTGGTGTTTTGAATGAACTGGTTTTACCGAACTGTTCAGCCACGGTGGTGGCAAACGGATACACCGTTGAGGAACCGACAATTGATATATAATCGCGCCCTCCTGCCGCATTTACATTTGAAACGGCTGTGATTGCAAACAGTGATACTGCTGTAAATGAGATTCTTTTCTTCCACATTTTTATACTCCTATCCAGGTTCGATGCAGTCAGTGTCTATCCGGAAATAAAACAGGAATAAAAGACCATTCCAGGACGGACACTAGTTAACTTCTCTTTTTGGCCGATATGGCTACTAAGCAAGAACATACAGACACATTATTTAATTTTGGTTAAAACTATATTAGAGATCAGTTAGTGCCTGCCCTTAAATGGCCTTTTTCTCCTAACTCTTCGTTGCATGAAAAATTTTATCCTGCGCCTCGATTTAGAAGAAAAAAATCTCATTTCTGGACAGACACTCGTTAAAATACCGTTTACCAGCGGCGTTCAAATTTTCTGCGCAGAAAAACCGCAATACCATTCATAAAAATCAGAAATGCAAGCAGCACCATAATGGCGGCTGAAGTCCGTTCCATGAAGGCCCGTTCAGGCGAATCCGCCCAAAGGTAAATCTGTACCGGCAAAACTGTTGCCGGATCTGTCACTCCGCCCGGGACATCCACAATAAAGGCAACCATACCAATCATTAAGAGTGGTGCTGTTTCACCAAGGGCCTGGGCCATACCAATGATAGTCCCTGTCATCATTCCGGGCATGGCAAGCGGGAGAATATGATGGGTTATGGTCTGCATTTTGGATGCGCCAACGCCCAGTGCAGCCTCCCGAATAGATGGCGGCACTGATTTAAGAGAGGCCCTTGAAGCAATAATAATGGTGGGGAGGGTCATCAGCGTCAAAACCAGACCGCCGACCAGTGGTGCTGATCTTGGCAGACCAAAAAAATTGAGAAAAACTGCCAGGCCCAGTAAACCAAACACTATGGAAGGGACCGCTGCCAGATTGTTGATATTCACCTCAACAAGATCAGTCCATCTATTTTTTGGGGCAAATTCTTCTAGATACACTGCTGTAGCTACGCCCATTGGAAAAGAGAGGAGCAGCGTCACAGCAAGTGTAAAAAGTGATCCTGCAACAGCACCCCGGATTCCTGCAAGCTCTGGTTCCCTGGAATCTCCTGCGGTAAAAAAAACAGTGTTAAATCTTTTTTTAAGACGTCCGTCAGCGGCCAGCCGGTCAATCCAGCTGATCTGCTTGTCACTCAATCGCCTGTTATTCTCGGCAACTTCACGGGAAATATTGCCTTTCATGAACATATCCACCTCATCATCCGCCGGTAACCAGATCTTTTGGGTGCTGCCAATGATGGTAGTGTCTTGCTCCACCATATCCTGAAGGATATAAGAAGCCCCTGAGCTGACCAGTTTATAAAGCTTGCGTTTATTCCTGCGTTCCTTTACCTCAGGAAACAGCGTACGCATACCATCTTTAACCAGTACCCCGTAGTTTGCAGCAGACAGATTATCAACATCAAACTCCTGCGCATCAAAATGGATATCAAGCAACATTTCTGTCTGTTGAAAGGCTGTCCATCCATTTGATATAATGGACAGAAAAAGCAAGGCAAGAAAACCGATACTCAGTATAATTGCACCAAGGCCTGACAGGCGAAACCATTTCTCCCTCCGATATCGCTTTGCCAGGCCCTTATTGACCCTGTCCATTGTGGATTCTTTTTTTGACACTGTCATCTTCGATCCTTTTACATGTTCAAAATGACTTTCCTGATGTTGATGGAACAGTTATTCGTATTCTTCCCGATACCTGCGCACAACATAAAGGGCGACCACATTCAAAATAAGGGTCACAATAAAGAGCAGTAAACCAAGCGCAAACGCCACAAGAGTTTTGGGGCTGTCGAACTCCTGATCCCCAACCAGCAGAGTTACAATCTGTACGGTCACGGTGGTAACCGCCTGCAGAGGATTAGCTGTAAAGTTTGCCGAGAGCCCGGCAGCCATAACCACAATCATGGTTTCTCCGATAGCTCTTGATGCCGCTAGCAGTACACCACCGACAATACCCGGCAGAGCAGCGGGAATTATTACATTGAGAATGGTTTCACTTTTGGTGGCACCAAGGCCATAGGAACCGTCCCGCATTGCCTGGGGCACAGCATTAATAACATCGTCGGACAGTGAAGAAACAAACGGAATAATCATTATGCCCATTACCAGACCGGCCGCAAGGGCACTTTCCGATGACACAATTAGTCCAATTGCCTCTCCGCTGTTTCGAATAAAGGGTGCAACCACAAGAGCTGCAAAAAAACCGTAAACCACGGTGGGAACACCAGCGAGAATTTCCATGAGCGGTTTGGCCCAGGCGCGAACTCTGGTGCTCGCATATTCGGACAGATAAATGGCAGCCAGGAGACCAATGGGAACAGCAACAGAAAGGGCAATACCTGAAATCATAAAGGTACCCGTAAGTACGGGTATTGCTCCGAAACTCCCCGAGCTGCCCGCCTGATCCGCACGCATGGCCATTTGCGGACTCCACTTCATACCAAAAAGGAAATCTGTTATTGGCACCTGTTGAAAAAATCTGATTGATTCAAACAGTACTGAGAGAACGATACCGATAGTCGTAAGAATGGCAATTGTGGAACAGAGAACAAGAGCAAGTCGGACAATACGTTCCACATGATTTCTGGCACGCATTTCAGGACGAATTCGAGAATAAACAATTGATGCTGAAAGCAGGGCAACAATGCCCATCACCAGGCCCAGAGCAACCCGACTGATCTGTGCCATCCCCTGATATTGAACAGCTGCCTTCTGCAATACCGGATCAATATCGCGTGCTGCGACATGACCGGCAACAAGATTCCGCAGATTATTTATCAGCAGGTTTAACTGATCAGCAGAAAGATTCTGTAAAGAGTCCGGCAGAGTTTTCAGAGCCAGTGAGGTGAGTATCGAATCTGAAAAAAACATCCAGAATGCAAAAATCACAACAGCGGGTACAACACACCAGAGTGCTGACAACAGTCCATAATAGCCGGGCCGTGAATGAAGACCGCTGGAGCCCCTGAATGAAACATTTAAAGAACAGGCTTTTCGTTTGGCCTGCATATAAACAAAAGAGGCAAGTCCCAGTAAAATGAGTAAAAACATCTTAGGTGACATTACCTACTGTCTCCCCTTACGATCTCACCCTCAACAAGGTAGATAACCTCTTCTGCAATGTTTTTAATCCGATCACCAATTCGTTCAAGATGGCGGGCAATCAGATATAAATTCACCAGACATTTCGCATGACCCGGTTCAACATCAAGTGCCCGCGTAACACCTTTGTATGCAAGATTTCTCAGCCGATTGACTTCTTCATCCTCAACAAAAATCTTTCGTGCCAGATCGGAATTCTCTGCAATCAGGGAATCCAGCCCCAACTTGAACATGTTCAGCACCTTGCCAAACATTGGCTGATAATCAATGCTGAAGGCAAGATCTGAATCTTTACTGATGGTTTGAACGCGCTGGGCAATATTTACAGCATTATCGGCAATGCGCTCCAGTTCATTATTAATCTTGATGATGGCAATGAGCAGGCGAAGATCACTGGCAACAGGCTGATGAAGGGCCAGGATCTTCAAGCACTCTTCTTCTACCTCAATTTCCATTTCATCAATCTCCCAGTCTGAGCTGATAATTTCCTGGAGCAAAACCGGATCTCTGTTCTGCGTGGCAAGACTTGCCTTTTGCAGACGATCCTCAACTAGGGAGCCCAGAACCATAAATTTCTTTTTTACTTTTTCAATTTCCCGTTGAAACGTTATCTGATGGGGCACGCTATCCTCCTGAAAAGTACGATAATGACTATTCACCTTCTTAGACCCGATTTCTTTTAGAGTTTGGTTAGAATTTTATTAGGATTGCGTTAAGAGGTTAATTTTCCTTGCAAGCTGCAGTTTCGTATGTAGGATTATGTTAAATTCAGTTGTATGAATGATTCGTAAAAACATACCGATCAGCAACAGGAGAAACTGTGTGGGAAAAAGCAAACATCCTCGTTGTAGAAGACGACAATGATATCCAACAGCTTGTCAGCTACAATCTCATTAAATCAGGATTCAATGCCACCTGTGCCGACTCCGGCGAAGAAGCTCTCCACATCCTTGTACAGGAACAGATTGACCTGATCATTCTTGACCTGATGCTGCCGGGTAAAGATGGCATGGAAATCTGTACTATCATCAGGGAACAGTCAGAAATCACTCAGCCGCCTATCATCATGCTTACGGCAAAAAGCGAGGAGAATGACATAATTACAGGGCTCAGCTGCGGTGCTGATGATTATGTGACCAAGCCATTCAGTCCGCGCATACTCATAGCCAGGGTGCAGGCACTTCTTAGAAGGCAACAGGAGAAGGTCACTGCAGAACAGCGGCCGGACAAAGAAGCCATCACTATTCATTCCATGGTCATCCATTCGGGACGTCATGAGGTTCTGGTGAAAGGGGAAAAAATCCATCTGACAGCAACTGAATTTACTATTCTTGAACAACTGGCCGGTCGTCCGGGCTGGGTTTACAGCAGGCAGCAGATTATCGATAAAATCCGCGGCTACGATCATTTTATTACCTCACGTGCCGTAGATGTGCAGATCTTTGGGCTGCGCAAAAAACTGGGCGAGCTTGGGAAATGTATCGAAACTGTACGCGGTATCGGATACCGCCTGAAAGAAGAAGGATAAGACAGTGATAAATAAACGTTTCTTCTGGCAGCTTTTTCCTGCAGCCCTTTTCGTTATCGTTATCTCAATTTTTGCAATAAGCTGGTATGGAACGCAAATCATACAGAAATTTTATTACCAGGAGATGCAGGAAGGTATAGAAGATCGTGCAATACTTCTGCGGCCATATGTAATTCAACAGCTGAACAGTAATCCGGCTCAGCTTCAGGACTTCTGTCGGCAGATTGGCCGGGCTGCGGCCACCCGAATTACCGTGATTGCAGGAGATGGTAAGGTACTGGCCGATTCCAATGAAAATCCGGCCCAAATGGACAGACATAATACCCGGCCGGAAATCATGCAGGCTGCAATGGGAAAAACCGGCGCCTCACTTCGTTTCAGCAAGACATTGAGCCAGAATATGCTGTACATTGCAATCCCGCTGGACACACAAAAGCCTTCTAATGGTGTTCTTCGCCTTTCTGTTTCAGCAGCAGCCCTTGACGCTGTTCTCTCTTCCGCCCGCAAAAAACTTCTCTTTGGCATCGTTTTTATTGCCTTTGTTGCTGCCGGCCTATCCTACGTTTTTGCCCGTCGCATCAGCAAACCCCTTGAAGAAATGAGGACCGGAGCTGAACGGCTGGCGAACGGCGACATTGACCATCCCATTATCATCAGCAACAATAATGTTCCAAGGGAAATGACAGCATTGTCTCAATCTCTAAACAACATGGCAGAACAACTCAATGGCCGTATTAAACAAATCAGTCAACAGCGCAATGAACTGGAAGCAGTATTTGGCAGCATGACAGACGGACTACTCGCCATCAGTCATAACCATACAATTATCAGCGTAAACCGGGCAGCGGCAGAACTCTTTCGGATAGACAGTAAAACTGCCCAGGGAGTGGCTTTTGAAGGGTTTATCAGAAGCAGAGTTTTGCAGGAATTTCTGACTAAAGCAATAGATAGTGATGACAGCATTCGTAAAAATCTGACGCTCATGGAAAACGGCCGGCAGATATCTCTATACTGTCACGCACATCCTCTTTTTGATGGTGAAAACAGACGAATAGGCAGTCTGGTGATTGTAAATGACCTCACACGAATCAATCAGCTGGAAAACATCAGGCAGGATTTTGTCGCCAATGTGTCACACGAGTTAAAAACTCCGATTACTGCCATTCGCGGCTACGTGGAAACACTGCTCGACGGCGCCATGGATAATCGGGAAGAAGCCATAAAATTTCTAAAAATTATCCACAGGCAAGGTGCCAGACTCGACGCCATTGTTGACGACCTGCTGACACTTGCCCATATTGAAGATACAGCAGAGAAAAATAGTATTGAGCTTCGAAGGGAAAAAATATGCCCCATTCTTGAGACAGCTGTACAAACCTGTCTTGTAGGAGCAGAGCTGAAGAAGATTGAGATCATAGTGAAATGTGATCCGGAGATGACAGCACCGGCCAACCGCCCCATGCTTGAACAGGCGATCATTAACCTGCTCACCAATGCTGTTTCCTACAGCCCGGAAAGGTCAACCATTAATGTAACAGCAGAACAGCGGGAAGACAATACAGGACGTGATATCATCAGTATTAGTGTTCAGGATCAGGGACCGGGAATCAGCCACGAACATCAACAACGAATCTTTGAACGATTCTATCGCTGTGACAAGGCAAGAAGCCGCAAACATGGCGGTACCGGCCTTGGACTCTCCATTGTCAAGCATATTGCAGACAATCACAACGGTAAGGTGGAACTCGTTAGCCGGATTGGCCAGGGTTCCACATTTATTTTCTCCCTGCCCGCGGGAAACGTTAATAATATGTAAGGGAAAAAATGGAGCGGTATCATTTCCGATGCAGTTGCATCACAGGACATCATGTTGCAATTAAAATACCATAAGTGGCCTCCACAGGCCTGACTGTTCTTTTCACTCAGCCCTATGAAAACTCCATTATGCTAATCTCCAAATCGTCTTTTCTGCTGTTTATACTTGCCCTGCTGCTTATCCTCAATGGCTGCGCAGCCAAGGTGGAAAACGGGCAGAGGATGTACACCTGGTCCAACTGGCAGACCGGCAAATCGAATATTTTCCCTCCCCATCTTTTTTGATCAGTGAATGGCAGCATAGTTACAACCGGACCGGTATGGTACGGGCAAGCCGGGAGGACCAGATCTTTATTGATCCTCAGAAACCTGTCTTCTATTTCAGTAAACGTTCGTTCACCACCAGTAATGGCACTTACACAAATCTGATCTACCGAATACACTTTGTCGAAACACCATTCAGCCTGTTTCCCTATTACCTCGCTGCAGGGAAAAATACAGGCATGCTTGTGACCATCACGGCTGACCTGGAAAACCGCCCTCTCCTGATTACCACGGTCAATACCTGCGGCTGCTATGTCACCATCATTCCCACAAATCACCTTCCTGCTCAGGCATACCCGGCCAGCTGGTCTGACAAAGAACAACATATCTATGGTGAAGTATTACCGGCAAGAATTGAGATGAAAACTGCCGGAGACAAACTTCTTGTAACCATCAGACCAGCGGTGCACAGAGTCATGGATGTGAGAATCGTGGATGCAGACGCCATGGCTGATGTCCCTAAAAGTATTGCCGATATACTGCCTCTCTCAATTTTAAAATCTTTGCAGCTCCCCGAAGGTGGCACAACCAGCATGTTTTATGACACATGGCCCCTTAAAGGACATGTCAAAGGGGCAATCAAACCATGGGAAACGCTGTTGCTCAGCCTAGTCAGCATGGATCTGTTTGTAGGAATGGATAAAGAATATGGTAACACCACGGAGAGTGGCAATCCGTTCTATACCAGTCTCAAACCGTGGAACAGGCAGGCATCGGATATGAATAATTTTGCCAAATTTCTTCAGTTTTACGGATGGAACCTGTAAAATTCCTATGAAAAAAGTTCAAGACATGCCTGTTCTACAGTAATATCCTTGTCTTATACGACTTATTCAGGTTAAGTAAATTAACCAATCAGACTGATCCCAAAACCGGATCCTGACCTGTCTGCGATATTTCCAATCTCTTACGTTTAATGCGAATAAAATAATAACCGAATGAAAACTCTCCAGGAAGTCATGACAACGCCAGTGCTCAGTATTGAGCCGGACAAATCTGTGAGCCATGCTCTTGGCATCATGGAACAAAAAACACTCAGCGCATTAATTGTAGCCAAAGACAAAAAACCTCTGGGAATATTCACAGAGCGGGCACTGATTCAGATTCGGGTGGGCGGCGAAATTGATTATTCATCACCAATCCACCAGGTCATGAGCAGCCCGCCATTAACCGCACCGGTTGACATGGACTATCGGGAAGCGTATCAGCTTCTGCTCCAGCATCGCTTTCGTCACCTGGTTGTAACAGATCAGGACGGCTACCTGGTGGGCATTGTCACCGGCACAGATTTCCTCTCCCACCTGGGTCTTGAGTATTTCATGGAATTTAAAAACGTCGGTCAGGTTATGATCAGGGATGTGGTTACCCTGAAAGCTTCCTTGCCGGCTTTTACCGCAATGAAACTCATGAATGACCGCCGCATCAGTTCACTGGTCATTGAAGACAATGGCTATCCAAAAGGTATTATCACAGAAAGAGATCTTCTTCGTCTCATCCGCGCAAAAATTGATCTGGAAACTGTCCCTCTTCAAGATGTTATGAGTAAGCCTGTGCAGACGGTTTTTTCTGATGTCTCCAGCCATGAAGCAGCGAAAATTTTCATGAGTAATAAACTGCGCCGACTGGTGGTAACCAACTCCAGTGGCCGCTGTGTCGGTATCATCACTGAGACTGACATGGTCAAGGGCTTACGCACAAGTTATACCGACCATCTGAAAGGAGTTATCCAACAGAAAGACCGACAGCTTAAAAAAGTAAAACGCCAGATGGAGGAAAGATCTATTCTGGACAGCATGCTGCAATCTGTAGGTGATATGGCTATCACCATCATGGATCCTGAGCTGGAAATAATCATTCATAATCATGCAGCAGAGGATCTCCACGACTGCGCGGCTGACACATTAATCGGGAGCAGTGCTGAGATATTGTATAAAAACCGCAATAACCTAAAGCAATTTAAAAAAGCCGTTGCAGTTGCCAACAAGGAAGGGCGGCATGAGTTTGTAATGAAACAGTATAAGGTCGGGACACCCCGCTACCTTGCCACAACGGTATTCTGCATCCGTGATCAGGAAGAGAACAAAACCGGTTTCGGCCTGATTGCCCGGGACATCACTGAGCAGAAAAAGGGCGTTCTGGAACTTGAACAGAAGAAGAAAGAGGCAGAAGATGCAAACATTGCCCTCAAAGTCATGCTGGATCAGCACACAAGAACCAGGGAAAGTGTAGAAGAACAGATCTCCATAAAACTCCAGGAACTGGTCAATCCTTATCTTGATCTGCTCCAGCAATCCGGAGTCAATGAAAAACAGTCTGAAACCATCAGTATCATTGCTGCCCATATTGATTCCATCACTCACCAGTTCACACCCAAAGCGAGAAAAATCATGCTCAAACTCTCGCCCCGTGAAACACTGATTGCCGATCTTGTCCGGCAGGGAAAAACCAGCAAAGATATTTCAGAAATACTCCATGTTTCCCTGCGTACTGTTGAAACCTATCGCAACAATCTCCGTAAGAAACTTGGAATAAACAAAAAGAAAATCGGCCTTCGAACCTATCTGACCACAGATTTCAGATATCAGAAGTGATGATGTAATAATTCTCACCGCCTGAAATGATGCCTGGCCCAAAATACAGTATTTTACTACGTATTTTTACTGTGTTTTTCCAGCATTGACATCCCGCCTGTTTTCGATGATATTTTTGCTGGAAGCAGCATAAGGATCCTTGAATAAATAGAAATTTCTCAAGGTGTTCATAAGTTTGGGATATCAACAGTACAACCAGGAGAAGAGAGCCCATGACAGTAAAAAAACCAAAATCCGCCGGCAAACAAGCCACGCCTGTTAAAAGAGCTGCAGCCAAAAAAAAAGCCAAGGTTGCAAAAACAAAAATTATCAAAACAGCAAGCAATAAAGCTGTCAAGCCTCCGCAAACAAAACCCGCGCAAAGCAAAACTAAAAAGAAAAATGCTGCCAAGGCTCCTCAGTTAGCTGAAATTTGTAAAAAACTCCCAACAGTAACTCCTCCAAAAACAAAAAATCCTGAAGTCATTCTTTATAAGAAAACAGGTGTCATTCTCAAAGATCTCCTCAAAAATTATTCAAGTCTGCAAAAAGGAGAACCATGCCTTAATAAATTCCAGAAGAAGGCTATTCGCCGATATCACAGAGAGGAGGCACTTAAACCATACCAGGCTGAACTGATCAGAATGCAGAAATGCCTGGAAAAGAATCGCAGCAAGATGATTATTCTGTTTGAAGGCCGGGATGCTGCAGGAAAAGGTGGAACCATCCGCCGTGTCACCCGTTATATGAACGAAAAGCATTACCGGGTTGTGGCCATGGCCAAACCAAATGAACAGGAAAAATCCCAGTGGTTTTTCCAGAAATATATCGCCCAGCTCCCCCGTGGAGGTGAAGTGGTACTCTTTGACAGAAGCTGGTACAACCGTGCTGTTGTGGAACCGGTTTTTGGATTCTGCACCACTGAAGAGTATAAAAACTTTATGCGCGGAGTGGTGGGCCTTGAAAAGGACCTTGTTCGCCAGGGTACTATTCTGGTGAAATTATATTTTTCCGTGACCAAACAGGAGCAGGCCAAACGTTTTAAAAGGCGAAAAACAGATCCGCTCAGACAGTGGAAACTCTCAGAAATTGATGTGCAGGCCCAGGATCGCTGGGATGACTTCACCAATCAAAAGTATGAGATGCTGAAAAAGACCCACACCAATATCGCTCCCTGGACGATTATCCGTTCCAACAACAAACACGAAGCCCGGCTCAATGCCATGAAAATCATCCTCAACTCTGTTCCCTATGATAGAGGAAATATGGATCTCGACTTTGTACCGGACCCCAAAGTGGTTATCTCAGGCGCTCGTGAGAAAGAAACCATGGACGCCCAGCGTATTAAACTCGGAAGTTTTGTAGGATAATAAACATACATCGTTTACTGATGGATTCGTATAAAGATAAAAACCAATAGAGGTGTCGCCATGGGCCGTAACAATGGAAAAAACAACCGGAAAAAAAAGAACAAGATAAAACTGGCAGAAGGAACAGCCATCAGAAATATTGATGCCAAGGAAAACAAAAAACGCCAGGCAGTATGGATCAAAAAATGGCATCTGGAGTATGAGGAGAATCTTCGAACTCTCCAGATCGAATTGATGAAAATGCAGCAGTCCATGCAGGATAGTGGAAAACGGGTTCTGGCTATTTTTGAAGGTCGCGACGCTGCAGGCAAGGGAGGAACAATAAAACGTATTATCGCCCACCTTAACCCCAGAAGTTACAATGTTGTCGCCCTTGCCAAGCCAAATGAGACTGAAATCAGCCAGTGGTATTACCAGCGTTACACATCACACCTTCCATCAGCAGGACAGTTTACGATTTTTGACCGCAGCTGGTACAACCGGGCAATGGTTGAGCCGGTCATGGGATTCTGTACAGATGAGCAGAACAAACGTTTTTTAAAAGATGTGCCAATGCTTGAAGAACTTCTGGTCAAAGATGGTATCACACTGTTTAAGTACTATTTTTCCGTATCAAAAGAAGTCCAGAAAGAGCGTTTTGATTCCAGGAAAACCGATCCTCTCAAGCAGTACAAGCTCTCACCCGTTGACAACCTCGCTCAGAAATACTGGAATGAATATTCAGTACGAAAATTTCAGATGCTCTCTGAAACAAACCGTACAATAGCTCCCTGGACCATTATCCGTTCAGACAATAAAAAACTCGCCCGCCTGAACTGCATTAAACATATCCTCACCAACATGGATTATGAAGGTAAGCTTCCGGCAAAACAACTTCTTGCCGATCCTAAAATCGTTGTTTCAGGAATCGACGAACTGCGCCATATGGAAGAAAACATCATGAATCCCAAAAAACTGCACGGCTGATCCCTCTCTAAGCATTCTCAGGTCAGGCTATTATTTCAGTAGCCTGACCTGCCTCTCACGCCCCTCACCAAAAGAGCATCCTTTTTCGTCCATTTGTAGACAAAAATCATCAGGCTGTCTATTATAGTGAACTTCGTTCATTGTACAGATCCCTTTCCGGGATTTTTATACCGTCTGCAACACGCGACGGGTTCTTTTTCAAGGAGAACAGTCATGAAAAGACTGAAAAGATTGGCAGCTATTGGTGTGATCGCTGTGTCGTGTATGATTTCCATGGAGGCTTTTGCCCAAAATTATAAAATTGCCGTGTCCCAGATTGTTGAACATCCGGCCCTTGACGCAACCCGACAAGGACTCCTCGATGGTCTAAAAGCCAAAGGATACGAAGAAGGAAAAAACCTCACATTTACCTTTCAGACTGCCCAGGGTAACCCTGCAATTGGTGTACAGATTGCCAAGCAGTTTGTGGGAGAAAAACCTGATGTACTGGTGGGAATTGCCACTCCCACTGCACAGGCACTGGCAGCTGCAACCAGAACCATTCCTGTGGTTTTTACAGCTGTTACAGATCCTCTTGGTGCCAAACTTATAAAAAACCTTGAGCATCCGGGCGGCAACGTCACAGGACTCTCAGATTTGACTCCTGTGGCCCAGCATGTTGATCTCATGCAGGAAATCCTTCCTGATCTTAAGGCAATCGGTGTTGTTTACAATCCTGGTGAAGCCAATGCTGTGGCCCTGGTTGAGCTTTTAAAAAAGGCTGCCAAAGAAAAAAATATTGCGGTTGTTGAAGGCATCGCCATGAAAAGTGCTGATGTGCAATCTGCCGCCCGTATTATCACCTCCAAGGTTCAAGTCATCTATGCACCCACTGACAATACAGTTGCCAGTGCCATTGACGCACTTGTTGGCGCCGCAAATCAGGCAAAAATACCCGTTGTTGGCGGTTCCACATCTTTCATAGAAAATGGTGCCATTGCCTCCCTGGGTTTTGATTACTATCAGGTGGGCGTACAGACTGCAGACTTTGTTGAAGCTATTTTCAAGGGTAAAAAGCCGGGTGACATACCAGTGAGCTTTGCCAAAGGCTCTGATCTGTTTCTGAACATACCTGCTGCTGAGAAACTGGGAATAACCCTGCCTGAAGCTATGATCAAACGGGCAACTACCATCAAAAAATAGCTAGTGCCTGTCCAGAGATGGCCTTTTTCTCATTTCCGGACAGACACCTGATAGACCTAAGGAGAATAAGGTGTCTCTATTTGCCTTTCTTGGAACCCTTGAAATCGGTCTTATCTATGGTCTGGTCGCCCTTGGTGTCTACCTGACTTTCCGGATACTCGATTTCCCGGATCTCACCGTGGACGGGAGCTTCCCCATGGGCGGCGCGGTTGTGGCCACTGCCATTGTGGCCGGCATGAATCCCTGGCTGGCCACAGTTCTTGCTTTTCTGGCTGGTGCTGCCAGTGGGCTTGTCACTGCATTTCTGGCGGTGCGCTGTGGCATTCTTCACCTGCTTGCCTCCATTCTGACCATGATTGCCGCCTTTTCCATCAATATTCGAATCATGGGCCGTCCCAACATGGCCCTTCTTGGTGACGCGACAATCTTCACACCTTTTGAGAATATGGGTGTAGACCCGACCTATGCCCGCCTTGCTGTTGTTTTTGGACTGGTCCTGCTCTCTTTCCTCTTTATTATCCGTCTCCTTTCCAGTGATTTCGGGTTGGCACTGCGGGCAACGGGAGTCAACGAACAGATGGTCGCAGCCCAGGGAGGATCAACCGCTCTCTACACCTATTTTGGTCTGGCACTGTCCAATGGATTTGTCGGATTCGCAGGAGCCCTCTTTGCCATGACCAGTTCCTTTGCTGATGTGACTTCCGGAGTGGGAACCATTGTGGTGGGGCTTGCTGCTGTGATCCTTGGCCAGACTTTACTGCCCGGCAAACGAATCTGGGTGGCTGTGCTGGCAGTCATTATCGGTTCCATTCTTTACCGGCTGGCTGTGGCCTTTGCCCTCAGCTCCGGTATGTTTGGTATGCAACCATCTGATTTGAACCTGATCACCGCTACCCTTGTTGCCGCCGCCCTCATTGTCCCGAAAATGAAAGGAAAGCTGCAGTTTAAAAAATCGGCAAAAGCATAAAAAATAAGGAATAATAATAAAAAATGCTTCATTTGCAGGACATTCACGTCACCTTTAACGGTGGTACCATCCTGGAAAATCATGCTCTGCGTGGTATTTCACTCACTGTACCCGAGCATCAGTTCCTGACCATTATCGGGTCAAACGGGGCAGGAAAATCTACGCTTCTTGGAGCAGCCAGCGGTGAGACACCAACATCAACCGGACGTGTTGAAATAGACAACGTTGATGTCACCAAATGGCCGGTCTATCGTCGTGCCATGTATGCTGCCCGGGTCTTTCAAAATCCTCTGGCCGGCACATGTGCCACACTCACCATTGAAGAAAACATGGCTCTTGCCTATAGCCGTGTGAAACGGCGGGACTGGCGGCTGGCCCTGTCATCAAAACGGCGCAAACTCTTTCGAGAACGCATTTCCATTTTAGGTCTTGGCCTTGAAGATCGTCTCAGCGATTCCATCGGCCTTCTTTCCGGCGGCCAGCGCCAGGCCGTGAGTCTGGTGATGGCAACGCTTGCCGACAGCAGGCTCCTTCTCCTTGATGAGCATACGGCTGCCCTTGACCCGCGTATGGCTGCCTTCATCCTTGAACTTACCAACACTGTGGTAAAAGATTTCGGTCTCACCGTGATGATGGTCACCCATTCCATGAAAGACGCACTGGCCTGCGGAGATCGCACAATCATGCTGCACCAGGGAAAGACTGTCCTTGATGTGGCGGGAGAAGAACGAGACAAACTTGACGTGGCACACTTACTTGAAATGTTTAACAAAGTACGTGGGGAAGAACTTACCGATGACAGCCTGTTATTAAGCTGAACCACATAACTCAACCGGAGGAATTTCACATGAAAAGATTTACCGTTCTTGCATTCTGTCTCATGTTTGTCATGGTAATGGCATCAGAGAGTCTTGCCAAAACAAAGTGGGATATGCATCTCAACTATCCCGCGGGTAACTTCCACTCCCAGGGCGCACAACGTTTTGCAGACAAGGTCAAAGCCGCCACCAATGGAGAACTGGAGATCGTACTTCATCCCGGTGCTTCCCTTGGTTTCAAAGGCCCGGAGCTCCTGCGTGCGGTTGCCGAAGGACAGCTGGTGATGGCTGAAGTTCCCACCGGTATGGTGGAAGGTGATGCCCCGATCCTGGCCCTCACTGCCCAGCCGTTTATTTCCACCAATTCCAAAGAGCAGCGTATGCTCTATGAAATGGCCAAACCCACATATGCCAAAGAGTTGAAGAAATTCAACCAGTTCACCCTTTACACCTCTATCTGGCCCTTTTCAGGGATCTACACCCAGCGCCCCATCAATACCGTTGCTGATCTCAAGGGACTGAAAATGCGTGTTTATGATGGCACCGGCCTTGCCTTTGGTAAAGCCACGGGGATTGCAGCCCGAAAAATGCCTTTTTCCGAGGTATATCCTGCCATGAAAGCTGGGCTTCTCGACTCCATGTACACCTCATCATCTTCCGGAGTGGACGCCAAGGCATGGGAAGTTCTCAAAGAATTCACACCCATCAATATTGTCGGCCCGGTGAACATGGCCAATGTGAATCAGAAAGCCTGGGACAAACTGCCAAAAAACATTCAGGAGACTGTGCTGAAAATCGCTGCTGAAATGGAAGATGAAATGTGGAACCTTGCTGGTGACATGGACTCTAAAAGCCGTGTAATCCTGAAGGAAAAAGGAATGAATGTGGCCAAAATCAGTGACGCTTTCCGTAAAGAACTGGATGCGGTTGGTGTACAGCTTCGTGATGCATGGGCCAAAAAGGCAGGTACCCAGGCGCAGGAAGTTCTGGATAAGTATTATAAAGCCACAGGCCGTTGATGAAATAAACGACAAATCATCAGCACCTCATCTTCATCCATTTGGGAATTGTCGCATAGCGTAACTATTGCGACAACACCCAAATGGATGAAGATGAACCACTGCTGAACTGTCTTGCTCCGTGGGTTTGTGTCTAACCGGATACCTGCCGCCTGAACTTATAATTACTCCGTCATTCCTGCGAGTACGGGAATGACCAATAGATTATGAACATTGTTGTTAAATTCATCAACCGCCTCAGTAACATGATGGCAGGTATCTCCGCCATCATCCTCGGCTTAATGGCTGCCCTGATCCTGCTGGAAATATTTCTCTGGAACAGTTTTGAGAAAACAACACTGATCGCCGATGAGTACAGTGCATACGGCCTTGCCGCAATTATTTTCCTTGGAGCAGGCTATTGTCTCAAAGAAAAAGGGCATATCCGTATCACTCTGGTACTTGGTTTGTTGCCGCAAAAGCTTACCAGAATTATCACCTTCCTTGCCACTGCATTGACCACTGTTTTCATGGGCTATCTCTGGTATTACCTGTATTTGATGGTCTGTTCAAGCTTTCGTTATCATTCAACTTCCGGCACACTTACCAATACGCCTCTATGGGTTCCACAGCTTCTCATGCTCATTGGGGCAGCTTGTTTTCTGCTGCAGCTTGCGGCCACAAGTATTGAGACATTTCAGGCCATCTCAACCGAAAAAGAGGTGCTGTGATGGATGCATCCATGGCCACCATGATTCTTGCTGTATTCGGCCTTCTTTTTCTCCTTCTTGGCTGTGGGGTGTGGGTTGGTTTTGCTCTTTTTATGGTGGGCCTTACCGGTCTGGAAATGTTCGGCACCCTTCCGGCCGGGTACAACATGGCATCGTCTGTCTGGACAACGGTTGGGAAATGGGAATATGTTGCCCTGCCCATGTTTATCCTCATGGGTGAAATCCTCTATCGCTCAGGCATTTCTGAAAAGCTTTTTAATGCCCTGGTTCCCTGGCTATACCGTCTACCCGGCGGCCTGCTGCTGATGAACATCATCTCCTGCACCCTGTTTGCCGCTGTTTCAGGCTCAAGTGCTGCTACCACTGCTACGGTTGGTCGTATTACCCTCGCAGAACTCGACAAACTTGGCTATGACAGGCGCATTGCCATGGGCTCCCTTGCCGGAGCCGGAACCTTGGGCTTTCTGATCCCGCCCTCGCTGATCATGATTGTCTATGCCATTCTGGCAGAGGTCTCCATCGGAAAAATGTTCATGGCAGGTATCCTTCCGGGCCTCCTGCTCGCAGGCAATTATACTGCTTACATTATTTATCGCGGTATCCGCACTCCTGAAATTGCACCGCGCCTGCAGGAAAGCCACAGCTGGCCAGACCGTTTTGCGGCAGTCAAGGACCTTGCCCCCACATTCACCCTTATTCTGCTGGTACTGGGCTCCATTTATGCCGGAATCGCCACTCCAACGGAGGCAGCTGCCCTTGGTGTTTTCGGAGCGCTTATCTTTGCCTTCATCAACAGGCAAATGAGTCTGAAAATCCTGTTCGAGTGCCTGAAAAGTGCGGTCAAAACCAATACCATGATCATGCTGATTGTTATCGGTGCCGGTTTTCTCTCAAGGGTCATGGGATTCCTAGGCATCCCGGCAGCGCTTACCCAGGCGATAATCGGCATGAATCTTTCACCATACCTGCTCATGCTTCTCCTTGGCTGTGTCTACATTATGCTGGGCTGCCTGCTTGATGGTTTTTCCATTGTCCTGATGACCCTGCCCATTGCTCTGCCCATGGTCGTTGCAGCCGGATTTGACCCGATCTGGTTTGGTATCTACCTGATTTTAATGGTTGAAGTGAGCCAGATCACTCCACCCGTTGGTTTTAATCTTTTTGTTATCCAGGGGTTGACCGGTGAGCCGGTGATCAACATTGCCCGCTATGCCCTGCCCTTTTTCTTTTTGATGCTGTTCACCACTGCCATCCTCACTATCTTTCCCCGGATTGCCCTTTTTCTCCCCGAGCTGATGTCGACAATCAAATGAAACCATGACTGAAAACTCAAATACATTTCGTTTTTCCATAGATCGGGGTGGCACTTTTACCGATGTGTACGCCGAAGTTCCAGGAAAGCCCGGCTTTAAAGTTGTGAAGCTTCTCTCAGTTGACCCAGCCAACTATGACGACGCACCGCGTGAGGGAATCAGGCGAATCCTCCAGGAATTTGCAGAAGATGGAGAGAAAAACAACCAGGAGATTGATGAATCCTCCATCGAATGGATTCGCATGGGTACAACCGTTGCCACCAATGCCCTGCTTGAACGTAAAGGGGCACGCTGCGCCCTGGTGATCACTAAAGGATTTGGTGATATTTTGCAGATCGGCAACCAGGACCGGCCAAATCTCTTTGATCTGCAGATTAAAAAACCGGACCTTCTCTATGAAGAGGTGATTGAAGTTGATGAGCGTTTGCGTCTGCTGCGGCCTGATGAGAAAACAGAACATAAGAAACAAAACATACTACGGGGAGTGACCGGTGAAAATTTTGCGGTGCTCGCAAAACCAGATCTGGAGCTGTTGCGCCCGAAATTTGAATCTCTTCTCTCCCGTGGCATCACGTCCATTGCCGTGGTGTTCCTCCATGCCTATGCCTGTCCTGAGCATGAACGCGCCGTGGGAGCACTTGCCGAGGAACTTGGTTTTTCCCAGGTTTCCCTCTCCTCCAAAGTCATGCCAATGGTCAAACTGGTATCCCGGGGCGACACAACCATGGTGGACAGTTATCTTACTCCCCATATCCGTGCCTACCTGGAAAGTTTTAAAAAAGGCTTTACCGGAGGTCTTGCAGACACCCAGCTTCTATTCATGCAGTCGGACGGCGGGCTCACCCAAGCTGATGATTTCACCGGAAGCCGGGCCATTCTTTCAGGCCCGGCAGGAGGTGTAGTGGGCTATGCCATGACAACCTTTAACGAACAGTCCAGACAGCCTGTGATCGGATTTGATATGGGCGGCACTTCCACGGATGTCTCCCGCTATGGCGGCGAATATGACCTCACTTTTGAAACCAAAACCGCTGGAGTCCGCATCCAGGCGCCACAGCTTGATATCAGGACAGTTGCAGCAGGCGGCGGCTCACGGCTCTTTTTTGAAAACGGTATGTTTCTGGTTGGTCCGGAATCAGCAGGTGCCCATCCCGGTCCTGTCTGTTACCGAAAGAACGGATATCTGACTGTTACTGATGCCAACCTGATACTCGGACGTCTACAAGCCGATCATTTCCCCCATATCTTTGGCGAGCAGGAGGACCAGCCCCTTGACTTTGATGAAGCCTGGCAACAAATGTCCAGACTGACTGAGAAGATCAATGACTATTATAAAAGCAACGGCCAGCCGCCACTGACTGTTGAAGAAACAGCCCTTGGTTTTTTAAATGTTGCCAATGAGATCATGGTACGCCCGATCCGTGAGGTTTCGGTTATGCGCGGCTTCAACATCAGAGACCACATCCTGGCAAGTTTTGGTGGTGCCGGAGCCCAGCATGCATGCGGAGTAGCCAGAAGCCTGGGAATATCAACCATTTTTATCCATCGCTTTGCAGGTATTTTATCAGCCTACGGCATGGGTCTGGCTGATACCATCACAGAGGCACAGCAGCCGGCCGCACAGATTCTTGGTTCCGATTCGCAGAAAATCCTGCAGGAAGGCTTATCTGTACTCCAGAAAAAAACAGAACGCGAGCTTGCAGATCAGGGAATCAGCCCCGGAGCCATGCAATCCTCACGTTTCCTCAACCTGCGTTACCAGGGAACAGACACACCAATGATGATTGAAGGACCTGGTGACGGCGACTACCAAAAAGCCTTTAAAGAGGCATATCTGCAGGAATTCGGCTTTGAACTGCATGGCCGTGACATACTGGTTGATAATCTGCGGGTGAGATCAATCGGCAGGGCATCAAAATTACGCTCCTTTCCCATTGCAGAAGCGCGGGGCCTGCCTAAAAGACACTCCACTGTTTCCTGTTATTTTGAGGGAGGGATGGAGGCAACAGACCTCTATAACCTGGATGATCTTGGAGCAGGACATATAATCCACGGCCCGGCAATCCTGATTCAGGACACCTCCACCATCATTGTGGAACCCGGCTGCAGCGCAGAAATCACCAAATATGGTGATGTCAGGATTACAGTGGAGAGTGACCAGTCCAGACAGATCAGTACCCGAGTGGACCCTGTTCAGCTCTCCATCTTTTCCAACCTGTTCATGTCCATTGCCGAACAGATGGGACGCATGTTGCAGAAAACCGCTATTTCCACAAACATCAAGGAACGGCTGGATTTTTCCTGCGCTCTCTTTGGGCCGGATGGCAACCTGGTGGCCAATGCTCCCCACGTTCCGGTTCATCTTGGTGCAATGAGCGAGGCAGTCAGGGAACAGATTCGCCGCTGTCCTGATCTTGCCCCCGGTGATGTACTGGTGGCCAATCATCCTGCAGCCGGAGGCAGCCACCTGCCGGATATCACGGTCATGACCCCGGTTTTTCAGGATGGAACCATCATCTTCTGGGTCGCCAGTCGTGGTCACCATGCGGATATTGGAGGAATTTCTCCCGGCTCCATGCCTCCAGGCTCCACAAAGCTTGTTGAAGAAGGGGCAGCCATCCTCTCTTTTAAGCTGGTAACAAACGGGATTTTTCAGGAAGAAGGTATCAGTGAACTCCTGCTTGCTCCGGGCACAATCCCCCGAAAAGATGGAGAAGCTCCAATCAGTGGCACACGGCTGCTCAGTGACAATATTTCAGATCTGAAAGCCCAGGTTGCAGCAAACCAGAAAGGCATTGATCTGATCCTTGAAATGGTAAACAGTTATGGACTTGAAGTGGTACAGGCCTACATGGATCATGTCCAGGAGACCGCTGAAGAGGCAGTCCGCACCAGGCTGCGTGAATTTTCAGTAAACCGGGGACTCAAGGAAATCGATACGGTCTCTGCCACCGAATACCTTGATGACAACAGTCCCATAACACTCACCATCACTATCAATCAGAAAAAGGGCAGTGCTGTCTTTGATTTTACCGGTACAGGAGCAGAACTTTCAGGCAATCTCAACGCACCAAAGGCTGTGACCCAATCGGCTATCCTCTACAGCCTGCGCTGCCTTGTGGAAAAAGATATCCCGCTCAACCACGGCTGCATGATCCCCATTCAGCTGATCATCCCCAAAGGCTGCCTCCTTGATCCAACACCAACTGCTGCTGTGGTTGGCGGAAATGTGCTCACCTCCCAGCGTGTAGTTGATGTTGTGTTAAAAGCCTTTGGCGCAGCAGCCGGTTCGCAGGGCTGCATGAATAATTTCACATTCGGCAATGACACATTCGGCTATTACGAAACCATCGGCGGCGGCGCCGGGGCAGGACCAGGCTGGCATGGCCAGTCAGGTGTGCATACCCACATGACCAATACCAGAATCACTGATCCGGAAATTCTTGAACGGCGCTATCCGGTGAT
>DQTH01000233.1 GCA_015662865.1 Desulfocapsa sulfexigens | reverse complement strand
TGCCGCAAGCAGGATATTCGATCGACAACAGCTTTGGCGTTATTGTTTCAAGGTGAGTTGCCGAATTTTGTGAATTAAATCTGAAACTCAAAAATAAATTACGCTGAATGGTTACGTTTTTTCTATCATCAAATGAGAGGATAGAATAAGTCGCGTATTCTTTTTGATAGTCGTTTCTTACTCATCGGGATTACTTCAATTTTTTCTGTTTGAGAATAGTCTGTATGAAATTTTCTGCCAAACTGTATTGCTGTTTTTTACTGGGTATTCCTCTGCTGCTCTGCTGCTGTGATGTAGACAGGCATCCATTGCAGGATTCTGTGCAAAAAAAAGAGATTCTCATCTACTGCGGAGCAACAATGCGTCAACCCATTATGGAGCTTGCCGCGATTATGGAAAAAGAGCATGACTGTGTGGTTAAGATCAGTTATGGAGGATCGAGTTACCTCGAAAAATCAGTGGAGGTAAACCGAATTGGCGAGTTGTTTTTTCCCGGCTCGGTTTCCTATATTCATACCCTGCAGAAAAAAGGATTAGTCAGCCAGACTGTTGATGTGGGGTATAACGAGATAGCTCTATATGTACACAAGGGTAACCCGAAAAAGGTCAATGGAGATTTAATGGAACTCTTGCGCCCTGATTTACGCATAGCCATCGGAGACAGTGAGGCAGGTTCCATTGGAAAAGCAACCCGGATATGTCTTACGAAAAAAGGTATCTATGAAGATATTTATAAAAAAGCATTATTTTTAACAATAGATTCCAAAGGACTTGTTGAGGCATTGCGCAAAAAAGATGTGGATGCTGTTCTTAACTGGAGGGCTGTGAAATATGTCCATGAAAATGACAGATATATTGAAGAACTGCGTCTACCTGAGGAACAGGCCTTGCGTCAGAAGCTTACCATGGGGCTTCTCAACTGCAGTCAAAATCCTGCGCTGGGACAGCTTTTTCTTGAACTTGCTGTTTCCAGTAGAGGCAGGGAGATATTTTCGCGTTATGGACTATACAGATAAATGAGAAAGAGAGATCTCAGAGAACCCATTGTTCGTCAGGTTTTAGTCCTGCTTTTCGTTTTGTTCCTGGCCATGACAGCATTATTCATGAACCAGAATTATATGCGTTATCGCATTAATTTTATACATTTACTTGCAAAAAATGAGCAGGTGAAAGTTGAACTGAGTTATCTTGTTCATGAAAAGCTACAGGCCATCAGAAATTATTTTCATAAGATGGCTCTGATCAACAATGCAGATGCACTGCAATTCTATACACGGAAGATCAATGAAGAGATCAAAGGATTGGAAGACTTTCTTCTGGTTATAGAAAATGGAGGTGCAGTAACTTATCTCTATAAGGTCAATTTTGGAAAGACAGGTCAGATTGCACGGGAATTTCTTTATCAAAATTACCACAAAAACCGTATTGCACTCGATGTCATAGAGATTCGGGCTAAATTGATTGAGATTCAGGATTATATCACTGAGCTCCTGGAAGTTTTGACGGATGCGTCTCTGCAGAGTAGCCCGAAATTAAAGAAGGGGGATCGTTCTCCTGGAAGATATTCAGATCAGCTCGTAAGTATCTATAAAAGGCTTGACCCGTTCTTTGAGCGTCTTTTGGAAAATTCATACCGCATATACTTTGATGCTGATTCAGAAATGCAGCAATTACAAAAGATCGGAACAGATGTGGTAAAAACTTTCCAAAAACGACTGGTTGCGGCCTATGTAGTTGTCGGCGGAATAATTTTCGTCATTGGTTTTATTGTGCTTCGAAATATCGAGCTGATTCTCATGGACCGTAGAAAAGATCAGGCCGCACTCCGGTTAAGTAATGAAATGCTTGAAAATACCGTTTCTGAACGGACAAAAGAGCTGCAGAAAGAAGTTGATATTCGATTGCAGGCTGAAACAGAGCAGCGAAAGCAGGCGGAGTTTTTAAGAACTATGATTGATTCTCTGGATCATCCTTTTTATGTGGTGGATGTGAAAACATATGGTATCCAGATAATGAATGAAGCCGCAAGTAAATTGGGGCCTGACAATACTTCATTCTGTTACGGATTAACCCACAAAAGGACAGAACCCTGTACTGGGGCCGAGCATCCCTGTCCCATTTCCGAAATCAAACGGACAGGCAAACCCACGATTATGGAACATGTCCACTATGATAACAATAATCAGAAAATATATGTTGAAGTTCACGGGTATCCCATATTTAATGAAAACGGAGAGCTGAGCCAGATTATTGAGTGTAGCCTTGATATTACGAAGAGAAAACATGCCGAGATGGCTTTGGAACAGGCAAGTAAAAAGCTTGTAAAAATGCTTCGCAAACGGACCCGGCGTCTGGGGGAAGAGGTTGCCAATCGGGAAAAACTGCTACTTGTTGTCGAACAGAATCCCAGCTCGATCATAATCACTGATCTTGAGGGAACTATAGAATATGTAAATAAAATGTTTGAGAAAGTAACAGGTTACACAAGGGAAGAGGTGTTGGGGGAAAATTCAAAAATGTTACACATAGGGCTCACACCTTCTACAACCTATGTGGATATGTGGAATACCATCGGTCAGGGAAAGATCTGGAACGGCGAATTTATCAATAAATCAAAGAATAATGAAATCTATCATGAAAATGTTTTAGTCGCTCCACTGAAAGATGAAAAGGGCGTGATCACCAACTATGTGATCATTAAAGAAAACATTACTGAACTTAAAAAAGCCAAGGAGGCCGCCGAGGCATCCAGCCAGGCAAAGTCTCAGTTTCTGTCACGGATGAGCCATGAGCTAAGAACTCCCTTGAATGCAATCAATGGGTTTTCCCAGCTGCTATTGACAGATAAAATGCGTTCACTTGATGCAAGACAGGCTGAACAGGTCTCGCAGATTAATGCTGCCGGACAGCATCTACTGGAACTCATTAACGAAATACTAGATCTTTCCAGGATCGAATCAGGCAAACTTTCTTTATCTCTTGAACCCATTGTCATCGCAGATGCTGTTGCACAATGTATCCTTCTCACCAGCAGTCTTGCAGGTGATTTAAAGATTTCAATCAGCATGGATTCGGGTATTCAGGAATTGCCTGCAGTAAAGGCGGATCTGACCAGATTTCGACAGGTCATGCTCAATCTGCTGTCCAATGCCATAAAGTATAATAACCCCGGAGGAACAGTATTTCTTTCAGGTAGAATGGAAGGAGATATGGTGTGCCTTGAAGTGGCAGATAACGGAGTTGGTATTTCCGAAGAAAAATTAAAAGATCTATTTGTACCGTTTACCCGTCTCGGGCAGGATGATACGGAAATTGAAGGTACCGGTATAGGGATGACCATTACCAGATATCTTGTCGAGTTGATGGGTGGCACCCTGGATGTGAAAAGCGAAGTCGGCGCAGGCAGTGTATTTTCCGTGAGACTGCCGGTGGTGGCTGAACATATGGGTGGTGAGGAACAGCCGGTAAGCACTATTTTGTTTATTGAGAATAACCCTGATAACATTCAGATCATGCGCGATATAGTCGGGCAGTGGCCGGATTTCTCATTGATCGTCAGAAAGAACGTGGTCAAGGGAGTCAAAGCTGTTTCCATGCTTCAACCCGACTTGATTCTCCTGAATTTAGATCTGGTAGAAGGAGAAGGCCGGGAGATTGTTTCGGAAATTACTGGGAATCATGAAATGAGTACTGTCCCGATTATTGCTCTTGGTTCAGATGACTCATCAATGTCAAAACAGGAATGCCTTGAATCAGGTTTCACATCTTTTTTGACAAGTCCAATTGAGATTGATAACCTCAATATAGTGATTGAGGAATGTCTGTAAAATTGAGAAACGAGATGGACGCTAAACTAAAACAATCAAATATTCTTATCGTCGATGACAATACTGCAAATATTGTCTTGATGGAAAGCATTTTGGAGAACGAGGGATACGACGAGTTCTCCTCGACAACAGATCCCCGTACAGTCGTCTCTTTGTGCCAGAATGAAGAGTTTGATTTAATTCTTCTTGATATTCGTATGCCTCATATGAGTGGACTGGAGGTGATGGAAGCGCTGGCCAAACAGTTTCCTGCCGACTATTACCTTCCGATTATTGTGCTTACCGCTCAGCTTGATCAACAGACCCGGCAACAGGCTTTAAGCATGGGGGCAAAGGATTTTTTAACCAAACCATTTCAACATTGGGAAGCTCTGCTTCGCATACGGAATCAGCTTGAGACACGTTATTTTTACAAAAGGCAAATGGTTCGAGGTGATCTGCTTGAAGAGGAAGTGGTCAAGCGGACAAAAGAGATTCGCTCGGTGCAGCTTGAGATTGTCCGTCGCCTGGGTTTAGCTGGAGAATTCCGGGACAATGAAACCGGGGCTCATATTGTTCGCATGAGCAGGATAGCAGAAGTCATCGCCAGGGGAGCCGGTCTTGATGAGAAAATATGTGAATTGATTCTCTACTCCAGTACCATGCATGATGTAGGAAAAATTGGAATCTGGGGTATGCACTTGACTCCAGCGACTACTACATGTAGTGTAGTGGGTTATGGAAGAAAATTTTCCCCGCACGCTTCAAGAATTTGAGAATTG
>DQTH01000155.1 GCA_015662865.1 Desulfocapsa sulfexigens | reverse complement strand
CCAGGAGTTATACGCATACGCCCAGTCGCTCTTTAAGAAATCATCCAGTCAGCTGGCAGCTGAAACGCGAATTGTTCGATCACTCACCATAAAAATTCTCTCCGAGGTGGAATACCTGGGTGCAACATATGCTGACGTTGTTGTTGTGCAGGTGTTGGATATGACGGTGTTTGATGAAATGCTTAAAGCACGGTGGAACGCCATGAAAGCTGCCATGATTGCCGGAGATGTTGATCTCGCTGTTGAGCAGTTCATCCATGGGCAACGGGAGGTTTTTAGAGAAATTTTTACGGCTTTGCAGAGCCATACTGAGCAAATGGCCCTTGAGATGCAGGATATTGAATTTGTCTATCAGAAAAGCACTACAGCCGAATACCGCATACATCGGGATATACAGCATAACGGACAAAATGAAACAGTGACCTATTATATATATTTTGACCGTGAAGGAGACGGATTATGGCGAATCAGGGATTTTTAAGGCAAGGAAATAAGTTTTCATCAGCAGGTTGTTTTGGTGGACAGTCTCTTTGTATTATTGTTCTTATTCTTGCAGTAACCATAAGCGGCTGCAGCACAGATACAACGTTCCGGGTACTGGATGCTGAGACTAAAAAGCCCGTTGAGGGGGCTGTCGCCCTTGCTACATGGACAAAATACAAAGGACTGCCAGGTCTGTCATATGGATACACAGCCAAGGCCATTGAGGCAGTTTCGGACAAGGACGGCTATTTTATTATTCCCGGTGTAACCGGTACAATTGCTTTTAATACTCCTTATCTCCAGGTGTACAAGCCAGGTTACGTGGGTTGGAATTCTCGGCGGATTTATCTTGGGTATTTCAAGGATAATAGAAAGAATAAACGAACAAAGAAGAGGGATGCTTTTCTTATGAAGAATCAGGATATTTACTTGGAACCATGGAAGAATAATGGCGTGTATAATCATTATACACATAACAGTTTTGTTGCACCCTCCACAGGTTTTGAAGAAGGTGGAGTGACAAACTCAAAATACCGAAAGGCAATACGCTATGAAGTGATGAAGAAAAGAATCGAACGATCTCTCCATAAGAAGCGGAGATAATATGATAAATGTACTAATTTCTCTAATTGTAATTTTTAGCTTGGCTCCCTCCACATCGTTAGCCTATGATAACAAACAGACCCACCCATTGCTAACGGAAAAGGCCATAGAACAATCACAGAATTTCCTGAATGTCTTGCAAAAACAGTTAGGATTTGAAGATGCTGGTAAAGAAATGAGCAATGGTGAGAAGGTTCAGTCTATAACAGAATGGCTCAAAGTTGGTTCCAAAGAAGAAGACGAACCCTCCTGCCGCGCAGCCAATCATTTCCACGACCCGCTCAAACCCTGGGAAAGCTCTTAGCTGACAGATCCCATCTGGCTTGTGGATCGTTTTTGTGATGCTACCACCAAGTTTCGCACCAAATATTCCAATATATCCTGGGCTTTTGGTGTTCGCAATGCCGCAGGTGACCCGCTATCTCCAGATATCAACGGCACGGGTGCAAATGCAGAAAATGGCCGCAACTGGTTGGTGGCCAGGGATTATTATTATAAAGCCCTGACCGGAACCGGCCCACAGGTAAGAGAAGCCTTGTTTGCCGAGACCTTCCACACTCTTGGCTATGTACTCCATCTTCTCGAAGACATGGCGGTCCCGGCCCATACAAGGAATGACTTTTCCGAAGGACACACGCAAAATATCGGATGTCCCGATGACCTCTCGTTCTGCTGGAAAGAGTGGGTCGGTAATCCCTATGAAGGATATGTCCGTGATCATTTTGATGATGAAATATTTCCACTGATATCCTCCGATATCAGCAAGCCCTTCACCGGTGAAAAAACGCTAACCAACTTCTGGGATACAGAAACCTACACATCCGGCACAGAGCCATCAACAAGTACAACCCAGGGCCTTGCTGAATATACAAACAGTAATTTTGTCAGTCAGGCAACGATCTTCAAAAGCCAGACCGATGATCCTTCCCATGCTTATCCCTATCCAGATGAAGCCAGCGTGGCAAAAGAAGGCTATCCCGATGAAGTCGACCTGCAAATACTGGTAAAAATGGCAAAAGACGGTCAGATAGACAGGCTGACCTATCTGAGCAAAAACAAACATGGCGAAACCATAGACCGCTTTCTAAAACCCCGCTATTTGACATCAGGTACTGAATGGACTTATGGCGGTCAAGTGCCAAACCACTTTGAGCTTGAATATTTCCTGGATGACGGCTGTTTTCAGGACTATGCCGTAAAACTCATCCCACGTGCCATCGGCTACGCTTCGGGTTTGCTCGATTATTTTTTCCGCGGCATCATAAACGTAAACGGTGTTTCCCTGACTTTTGATGCAGACAGAGCCATCAGCCGGGTGGATATAACCCTGACAAATGGAACCATTCAAAGCGATAATTCCATAGAGCCCATGGCAAATGGCAATCTCTCCCTTGCATGCAGATACACAGACGCTGGAGGGGTTGAATTTTTCCAGCTTATGGAAAATATTTATCAGGTCACAGATGAAAACGATCCGCTTAATGTGAACGAAATCACATTATCAGTACTTCTTGATGAAGCAATCCCCCAGTCGGGTGTTGAGCCTGAGTGCACCCTGGTTTACAGAGGAAAACTAGGGGCAGAAGAAGATGCAGTTGCCGGAAAGGTATTTTCTCTGGGACCCGCTTTTACAGTTAATGTTGTTCCCTGGTTCAGCGATTTAAACAATATTCCCAATCAGGGAAAAATACTGTTGTTAAAGATAAGCAATCAGTCTGACCGTGTTCTCCGAAATGGAAGTTTCACCCTTCAGTACAGCCTGCTCACTGACCCTGCGGTAACCGGGATCGCTTCCTGCGGTACGACAGGCTGTAGCGGCACTTGCGAGGCACAGGTTGCTGTTACGGAGATCATAGAAGGCGGTACAGTGGAATTTGCATTATGATGGTGAGATCGACAATCAGGGAGCCATCGGGTATGACATAGCTTTCCCCACAGAAGAACAGAGTTCCCAGGGATGGGGAGATATCCTTTTTAATGAGGAATGGGAAGAGAGCATCGCCGGTTACCCTGAGAACAATTGGTTACATGGTTCCTGT
>DQTH01000192.1 GCA_015662865.1 Desulfocapsa sulfexigens | reverse complement strand
GGATGACAAGGGAAGGCGCTGGGTGTCCTGGCACTCCTGGAGGGAACCTGGAAAGGGACCTTTCTGCAGGGATGCCTCAACCAATATCTGGATGAAGCGGGGTGAAAATGGAAAATGGAGTGATGCCTTCATGCCGTTCCCCGCGTTGAAAGCCACCTCCTATCCTTCTATGATTCAGGATGATGATGGCAGGTTTGTCATGCTGTTTTCAGTACTTGCCAAAAACAGCATGTTTACTTCAATCTCTTCTGATGGGCTATGCTGGAGCGATCCGGTGAAGGTGGGGGTTCCCGGAAGAGTGAGGGGGGATCTGATCGCATCTGAAGATAAATACCATATAGTCTGTGAGGATTCTGGAGATGGTAACAGGCTGAATATTCTGGAATCGTCAGATCTTGAAAAATGGGAACTCCTCAGCTATATACCGGACAGGGGGACTCGGGGGAAGATAAGTCGCCTTCATGATGGGACATATGCACTGATATGGCAGACGGACAACTGGTCAGCTGTCTCGGTGGACACCGAGATACGCGTGGCAGATGGGTTTATTGTACTGGAGCTCATACCTGATAACTGTGGCGGAAACCATTGCTGGACAATGAATTCTCTGGAACTTATTGCCGATGCCATTACAAAGAAATTTGATTTTGGTCCTGCCCCCGCAAGTAATGATGAGGCAGAAAAAGTTACCAGAGAGAACTCTCTTTACTCCCCTGAGCAGGGTTTTGGTTTTGATGCTGAGGTGGAAACCATGCAGAGGAGCTTTGCCGAGGGCGTGGCTTCTGATATGGTCTATTCTCCAGAGAAAAGACAGTTCAGGATAGATGTTCCCAATGGTGAATATCGGGTGAAGGTTCTTCTTTCCTCCTGGATCTCTTCTGGTAAAAGGGTCACTCTCAGTGTCAATGGAAAGACTTTCCTTCGTCCAGGTGATCTGCCAAGTGATAAGATCTATTACGCCTTTTCCAAAAACCTGAACGAGTGGTCTGAGCCGGTACTTTTTGCTGCCGGAGAGATGGAATATTCCAGGCCTTCTAAAATTCTCCAGGACAGAGATGGACAATTTCATGCAGCCTGTACGGTCTTTGACGAGAAAAAGGTACAGATAAGGATGTTTTCCGGGCGCTGATATGAAAATCCTGAAAATCGGAAAGAGGCTGGTTGGTGAAAACCATCCCTGCCTGATAATTGCTGAAATTGGCTCAAACCATAACCATGACCTGGCAATGGTTAAGAAAATGATTGATTCGGCGGCACGCTGTGGGGCTGATGTCGTTAAATTTCAGTCGTTCCGGGCTGATGCGCTGATAGTAAAGAAAAGAAAGGTCCATGGGAAATATGAGCGTAATCCCCGCTGGGAGCTGTTGAACAGTCTGGAACTACCAGGGAGCTGGCATAAAGAGCTGTTTGAGTACTGCAGCAGGAAGAATATCATTTTCATGTCCAGTCCTTGGGATTTGGCTGCCGTTGATCTCTTGGAATCACTGGGTGTCGGAGCCTATAAAATTGGATCTTCCGATCTCACCCATCACCCTCTTTTAAAGTATATAGCTGCAACTGGAAAACCGATTTTCATGTCCATCGGCATGGCGACATTTGACCAGATCGATGAGGCCATTGAAGTTATTCGTTCCGAGGGAAACGATCAGATAGCGCTGTTGCACTGTATTGTGAATTATCCGCCGGAACTGGATACCGTCAATCTACGTTATATTCAGGAGCTCACAAAGCGCTATCAGCGTCCCATAGGATACTCGGATCATAATATTGAGAATGGACCATCCATTGCTGCAGTAGCTCTTGGAGCAACTATCCTGGAAAAACACATTACGGTCTCAAGGGAAATGGAAGGTCCTGACCATGGCCACGCCATCACTCTTCGTGAGCTGGATCAGCTGGTAGCTGATGTCAGGGCTGTGGAAATGGCTTTAGGAACTGCAGCCTACCAGCCGGGGAAAGCTGAATTTGAGAGAATTAAACGGGCCAGAAGAAGTGCCTATGCTTCAGTGGATATAGAAGAAGGTACAGAGATAACAATGGATGTTATTCAATGGCTGCGTCCCGGTGGTGCCATCGAGCCCAAAGAGGCAGACAGACTCCTCGGCCTGCGGGCTGCACGGAAAATTGAAAAATATAAAAACATAACATGGGATGATCTTGTATGAAAACGGTTATGGTTACAGCCGTTGGTGCCCCTCCAGGACTGACAACCGCTAAAATACTCTCAAAAGAGTACCGGGTTATTGCGGTGGATGCGGACCGCTATGCCTGTGGCCTGTATGTGTCTGGAGTTGTACCCTACCTGGTACCAGTTGCCAGCGGAGATGGCTATATTGACAGGCTTGTGGAAATATGTGTTCAGGAGAAAGTGGATGTGCTGGTCTCCTGCTATGAGACGGAAACCCTTGTAATTTCTGCTCAGCGGCAGAGATTTGCAGAAGTCGGAGTTCAGATCCTGCTGGCAGACCACGATATATTATTGAAATGCATTGATAAGTATGAGACCGCAAAACAGGCTGAACGAGCCGGAGTTCCATGTCCAAAGACCCTGCTGGTCTCAGATACGGAAAGTATTGAAGCGGCTGGTATCAGCTTTCCTGCAGTATTAAAACCGGTGGTTGGTTCCGGTGGGGTGGGTGTGAGTTACCCCGAAAATATGGAAGAGGCCATGGAATCGTACCGCCAGCTGAATCGCAAGAGCATTTTACAGGAGTTGATACCGGGCGGAGCAGGTTCTGTGTACCTGGTGGCCTGCCTCTATGACAGACAGTCAAAACTCAAAGCGTCCTTTGTTTCAAGAAGTCTGAAAACCCTTAACAAGGAAGGCGGTCCCGCAGTGGTAGGCGAAGCGATTGAAGATGATAATCTCAAAAAACTGGGTATTCAGCTGATTGAATCCTTGGGAAATTTTGTGGGTATGGCAGCCATTGAGTTCAAAATTGACAGCAGGGACGGCCTGCCAAAACTTCTGGAGATTAACCCCCGATTGTGGGGCTATAGCCGCCTGGCGTATGCCAGTGGGATTAATTTTCATAAAATGGTCGTGCAGCTTGCCATGGGGGAAGATGTTGAAGAGCAGCACCAGTATAAAACAGATACCCTCATGGTCAGACACTACGATGACAGAGTGTTCGTTCGGGAATCTCTGCCGGAGAATCTCCAGTGAAGATAGACAGCATTACTGTCTTACATCTTGATATCCCGATAACTGAAGCGTATGAGTTGTCGTTTGGGACTGTTGAGAGTTTTCAGACTTTCCTGGTCCTTGTCAGAAGCGGCGAGCGGCTTGGAATTGGGGAAACCACACCTCTTTATGGATATAACTGGGAAGATTCTCAGTCGGTACAGCAGTATTTGATGGAGAGTGCTCCAGGGCTGATTGGCTGTGATCCTGGAGAGGCTGTAAAATCTATCATGGAGAGTCGTGGTAATAATTATTTTGCTGCAACTTCGCTCTGTACCGCGTTGGAATTTCTGGATGTGGATCTGTTTCAAAATATATCTGGAACCGTTGTCCCCCTTGTGGGGATCGTCAGTGGCTCAGATATGGAAAGCATTTTAAGAAGCATCAAAAAACAGAAAAGCCAGGGGTTTCGCTGTGTCAAAGTCAAGGTCGGTGGCAGTCATGATGTGGAAAAGGATCTCCTGAAAATAAAAAGTATCAGTTCCCGTTTTCCTGAACTTCCTTTGAGGATCGATGCCAATAAGGGATATAGCCTTGAAGAGGCGCTTTATTTTGTTGATGGGATTCAGGAGTATAACGTTGAGGAGTTTGAGCAGCCTTTTCCAGTGGATGCATGGGATGACATGGAGGTATTGTATGGGAATCGTGGACGTATTAATATGATGCTTGATGAGTCCATTGATACCCGTGAAGAACTGGCTGAAGCAATTAACAGGGGGTGTTGTAATTATGTTAAGTTCAAGTTGATGAAACACTCCAGTGTGAAGTATATGCTTGATCTAATTGAGATAGCCAAGGCAGCAAAATTAAAAATAATCATCGGAAACGGTGTTGCAAGTGATATCGGCTGTTATCATGAGATGCTGATTCAGGCTGGAACCGGTAGTGTTCTGGCCGGAGAGATGAATGGTTTTTTGAAACAGAAACAGAGTATACTGGCAGTACCTCTTGAGTTCAGGAATGGTTGCGTTAGAATTAAAGGAGCCGGGGGAACTCAGGTAAATCGAAGTGTTGTTGATCAATATCTGGTGAAAAAGGAAACATTCAGCTGACCTGCTGTGCAGGTAAAGGGTAACTATATGCCGGCGGAGAGAAAAACAAAAGTGGCATTTCTGGGCGGGAGTATTCGCAATAGTCTCAGCCCGGAGGCAGTGCAGGATCTTCTACCGAGGATTACTAATCAGACTAGGTTGTATGAGGTCATCGAACGTCTTGCTGGTGAGCAGTTGATCAGTAATTCTGAAGGCTGCATGCTGGCTGGAGCCTTTGGTGCAAATGAGTATGCCGAAGTTGAATATATCCCTCTCAATCACTTTTTTCTGCGGGATGGCAGCACCAGGGATCTGGATGAATTGTTGGATAAATTGGATAAGGTGGATGGAATTATCATCTCCACCCCAGTTTACTTTGGAGACAGGTCTTCAATAATCCAGGCCTTTTTTGACCTTGCCAGGAAAAACAAAGCACTGTTTAAAGGGAAGAGCTTTGGTGCCATGTCTGTTGGGGCCAAGAGAAACGGCGGGCAGGAGACAACTAATATCTATGCTTTGAATGAGGCAATGGATATCGGGTTCATTGTCGCCGGAAATGGTCCGGCAACATCGCAGTATGGTGGAACCGCCTGGGCCGGGCACAAAGGACATATACGAGAAGATTACTTTGGCCTTGAAACCTGCATCGGAACCGGAAGAAAAGTTGCTCAGACGGCTAACATTGCGGCCTATGGCAGGAATAATAAAAAAGAGATCGTCAAAATTGATTTCTGGGTTTTACAGGATCAGGACAATATTGCCATTGACAGCATTAAACAGTTGTTGTCATCGGTGGAGATCCCTGGCGTTGAATTTGATATTCTCGATTTGAAGCAATATGAGTTCTTCAGATGCATGGCTTGTCCTTCCTGCCCAGGTTCGGGCAGAAAAGGATCGGAATACAGGTGTGTTATCGGAAAAGATTCCATGGAAGAACTTCACAGTCGCCTCCTGGAGCCGGACGGTGTTTTCTTTGCGGGTTACAGCCCGGAAACAGAAGGAGATCTGGAGTCTGTTTACCAACGATTTATTGAACGAATGCGCTATATCCGCAGGGATGGTTTTTTGATGACGAACCGGATGGTTGCGGCATATGCGGTGCAGGAGCTGCAATCAAATGCCCTGTTTCACCTGCGTATTTTAACCTCAATGATCAGGCACAATACAGTCTTTCATCAACCCATCCTGCAGACCCGATATAACGGAACTCTTCTTGGTGGTGGAGAACAGGAAATTCTGAAAAGCTTTGCTGAAAATGTCAGAGAGTTTGCTGGAGCACGGGACGAAGTTGATATTGGTTCTCTGGAATATATTCCAATCGGCTATCAGTGAAGCTTCTCTTATGAAATTTGGTCTGAAACTGCATTCAAGCAACCATCTCTTATATCGGGATGCCATTGATGCCATTGAGTCCGGACTGGCGGATTATCTGGAACTCACCTATTTCTCATCAAAAACAAGCAATCTGGATCTGCTCAGGGAATCAAAGATTCCCATTGTACTGCACTCGGCCCATGCCGGACAGGGTGTGAATTATTCCGGACCTGAGCTTGACAGGAATATGAGAGAGCTGGCGGCCCTTATTCGTGCTGCAGACCATCTTGATGCACAGTACATAATTGTTCATTCGGACCGGGGGCAGATTGAGAACTTAGTAAAGGTTTTGACAACAGTACCTGATTCCAGGCTGCTGGTAGAAAATATGCCCAAAGCTGCTGTGGCTGGAGGAGATTGTGTAGGATTTTCTCAGGAAGAATTAGGGTTTATCATGAAGAAGTGCTCCTGTGGATTTTGTCTGGATTTTGGCCATGCATTCAAGGCTGCTCTCAGCCTTGATATTTCTTTTGGAGTTTTTTGTAATACTTTATTAGCATTACGTCCTTCCATGTTCCATATGGCTCAGGGCGGTAGCGCTGTTGAATATGATGAACACCTTGATCTTGATCAGGGTGAAATTGATCTTTCATATGTGAAGGATGTCATTCATGATGTGGGGCTGGAGTCATTTGTTACCATTGAGGTTCCTTTTAAAGATGGTATAAAAAATACATTGAAAAACATTGAATATATTGCAGCTCTGTGACATTGAAGTAATCGTTTGCATGGCCGCCTTTGAGGTCAATTTCTTTGTTACAGCCTATAGTTAAGAGTTTCTCGTGATATGATACAGGTGTTTGATTAGATAGAGTGAGGAGTCTTTAACGTCTGGTTCGTGTTTTTTTGATTTGTTTTTCTCCTCTTTTCTATAAAGGGTAGGGAAGAAGATAAGAGTGGTGGCAATATCTCCAAATTAACAAAAATGCACATGAGACATCAAACACCGTGCAACAAAGAAAGTCGGCAGAAATATATATTAGTCGGATGCACCCCTTTTTTCTTAAGTGAGTTTGAAATGGTGATAGCATTCATTCAAACAGGGATGATATGGCCCAACTGAGCTGAAAGGGCTGGTGGTTGAAGAACGAGGACCATTACTTATTGATTAACGATGAGATAGTTTTGATGAAATGTAAAATTTGCGAAACTGAGAGTTTTTCAGTTTTATATCACGGAAGAATACGAACAGGAGGATTTGGAAATCTTTCGGATGAAAAACAGACAGTGTTTTGTTGTGAGTCGTGTGGGGCCGGTTTTCTGCCGGATGCTGGTTTTGATTACGAGGACCGTGAGTATCGTGAGGCAGTAGACGGAGCTGCAGACGTTAGACTGTTTCAAGGACTATACGATGGAGAACAGGTCGAAAAATTAACTGTTACGGGAAGTGAAGGGTATAGAAACGCGATTATTGCTGATATAGGATGTGGTGGTGGTTCGTTTTTGGATTTTGTCTCAGGAGTTGCAGGAGAGACCATTGCGGTGGAGCCCTGTGAAAGCTTTCAGATAAAGTTAGCTGAAAAACATAATGTGTACAGTTATGTCAGGGAAGCTTTGGTCTTATGGGCTGGTAAAGTTGATTTGGCAGTAAGTTTTGCAGTAATGGAGCATGTTGATGATCCTCTGCTTTTTTTACAAGAGATCCGTCAGTTAATCAAACCCGGAGGTAAAGTGCTGATCAGTACTCCTAATTATGATGACTGGTTGCTGAAGTTTCTTCCGGATATATACGAAAGTTTTTTTTACCGTCAGGCCCACCAGTGGTATTTTAACGGTCGGTCAATACAGAAACTTGCCAATTATGCTGGATTCAAGTCGGTTGAGCTGGTCTACAAAAACCGGTTTGATTTGTCCAATACTCTTCATTGGCTGCGCGATCACAGGCCAACAGGTATTGGGAAAACGGAAACGTTTACTGAAATGGATTGCAGTTACAAATCGCTTCTTGAACGTTCAGGCAAGGCTGATTTTATTTACGCCTGGCTCACTGTCTGATCCTCCATGATACCCTTAAAAACAATCTCAATATCTTTAATTGCAGATGAATAATTTTCTTATTGGTAAAAGATCCGTTGGTTCAGGTGGGAAAGCCTTTATTATAGCAGAAATTGCCCAGAATCATGACGGATCCTTAGGCACTGCGCATGTGTATATCGATGCAGTGGCTGATGCAGGGGCAGATGCGATAAAATTTCAGACGCATATTGCTGCTGAAGAATCAACCTTTGACGAACCATTCAGGGTGAAATTCAGTCAGCAGGATGTAAGCAGGTATGACTATTGGAAACGGATGGAATTTACCCATGAACAGTGGCAGGGCCTGGCTGATCATGCCAGAGATGCCGGCCTGGTTTTTTTAAGCTCTCCTTTTTCTAAAAAAGCCGTTTCTCTGCTTTCCTCGATTGGCATGCCGGCATGGAAAGTTGGATCGGGAGAAATTTTCAATCAGGATATTTTTTTTGAAATGGCAGGAAACAAGGCTCCCATCCTTTTAAGTACCGGAATGAGCAGCTATAAAGAAATTTCGGACGCTGTTGATGTTATAAAAGGCTTAGGGCTTGATATTGCTGTCTTCCAGTGTACGAGTATGTATCCTGTCCCGTTGACCAAAATCGGCATAAATGTCTTTCAGGAATTGAGAGAGCGATACAACTGTCCAGTTGGTTTTTCTGACCATTCCGGCTCTATTTATCCGGGTATGGCTGCTTTGAGCCAAGCTGTAGATTTGTTGGAAGTTCATGTAACATTGGATAAAAGAGCATTTGGGCCTGATGTCTCGGTGTCTCTAACTATAGAAGAGTTGCGGCAACTCTCTGAAGCTCGTGACGCGTTTAGTTGTATGGCAGAAAATCCAGTGGATAAAGATTTGATCGCGGCCGATTTGTCAGAGATGAGAAGTATGTTCTCAAAAAGTTTATGTGTAAAAAAAGAACTTAAAAAAGGTACAGTGCTCAGCGAAAATCTGCTAACTGTGAAAAAGCCTGGAAATGGCATTAAACCATCTGAAATGCAACAAATTGTAGGGTGTACTCTCGCGAAAAATGTTACACCTGATAGATTGCTTCGATGGGAGGATATAGCATAAAATGTCTAGAAAAGTATGTGTTGTTGTAAATAGCAGAGCCAATTATGGTCGCATTAAAACGGTTCTTGCGGCTATCAAAAAACATCCTGATCTTGAGTTGCAACTTATCGTGGGAGCTTCTGCTCTGCTCCATAGATTTGGTAATGTTATTGATATTATCAGAAAAGATGGATTTGAACCGAATGCTGTCATTTATAGTATTGTTGAAGGAGAAAACCTTACAACGATGGCTAAATCCACCGGTCTTGCTATTCAGGAGTTGACAAGTCAGTTTGAAAACCTGAAGCCAGATGTTGCCTTGACAGTTGCGGACCGTTTTGAAACAATGGCCACAGCTATTACAGCCAGTTATATGAATATTCCCCTTGCCCATACCCAGGGCGGGGAAGTAACCGGATCCATAGATGAATCTGTGAGGCATGCAATTACAAAGCTTGCTCACATCCATTTTCCTGCAACCAAAAAAGCTGCTGAAAACATAATTCGTATGGGAGAAGATCCAGCATCTGTGTTTATAACAGGCTGTCCGGCCATTGATATTTGTAAGACCTGCAGCAGGGAACTCACCGCCGATCTTTTTGCAAAATATAAAGGTGTCGGCCCCGGTCTGGACCCCATGAAACCTTATATGGTTGTACTGCAGCATCCTGTGACAACGGAATTTGGTGAAGGCTTTCAGCAAATTAATGAAACTTTGGAAGCTGTGCGTAACATTGATATTCAGATTGTCTGGCTGTGGCCCAATGTGGATGCAGGGTCGGATGATATTTCCAAAGGGTTGCGAATGTTTAGAGAAGAACACAATCCCGACAATATGCATTTTTTCAGAAACTTTTCACCGGAAGATTATGTGCGGCTTATTGGGAACTGCAAGTGCCTGGTGGGCAACTCAAGCTCTGGAATCAGAGAGGGCGCTTGGCTTGGCACCCCCGATGTAACCATTGGTACCAGACAATCTGGTCGTGAATGTGCGGAAAATGTGATCCATGTTCATTATGATAGAAATGAAATTGAAAAGGCCGTTAGATTTCAGTTGGATCATGGGAGGTATGCCTCTGATCATCTCTATGGCGATGGGTGTACGGATGAAAGAATAGCCGACATACTTGCCACCGCCAGCTTTAATATCAACAAAAAACTCTGTTATTGAATACCAAAGGAACTTAGCTGATGGCACCTGATATTGTCTTTTTAGGCCCCGCATTTGCTTATGATGCTCTGCAAAAGAAACTTGGCAGCAAGGCGCAATTGATACTTCCTGATATTACCAGAGAAGGTGTCGCAGAGGCAATTACTACGGCTTCAGCTGTACTTGATGCTTCAATGAAGACTCATTTGACAAATGAAATGTTTGCAAATGCTCCTGGAATGAAGATTGTATCCTGTGCCACAACAGGTTCAGATCATATTGAGAGAGAAACGTTAAGTGAGAGGGATGTTGAGGTCCGAACCCTGCGTGAAGATCGGGATCTGTTAATGAACCTGACCCCTGCAGCGGAGTTGTCGTGGGCTCTGTTGATGGCGTGTGCCAGAAAAATTCCTTCTGCGCTGGAGCATGTCCGAACCGGCTCCTGGAACCGGGAGCTCTTTCCAGGAATAATGGTAAAAGGAAAACGGCTTGGACTCGTCGGTTGTGGTCGGATAGGTGGTTGGATGGCACGTTACGGTCACGCTTTCGGAGTAGAAGTGCTTGGGTATGACCCTTTTCAGGATGTTTTACCTGATCATGTCAGGAGAGTCTCACTGGAGGAGTTGTTTGAGACCAGTGATTTTATTTCGGCCCATGTTCATTTGACAGACGATACCAGGGAGATGCTTACAGAAGATCTGTTTAACAGAGTGAAACCTGGTGCAATTTTTATAAATACTTCCCGCAGTGGTATTTGTGATGAAAATGCTTTGTTGCATGCCCTTGAATCGGGCCGCCTTGCGGCTGCTGGCTTAGATGTTCTGAACGGAGAACCGAACATTACAGAATCTCCTCTGGTGGAGTATGCCAGGACCCATGATAATCTACTTATTACACCCCATTGTGGTGGGTTTTCTCCCGATGCCGTAAACCTTGTATGTGAAAGAGCAATGGGGAAAATTCTCGAAAAGCTTGATTTATGAGTCATTTAAAGGTCCTGGCAAAACAGATTGCACACTATGGTGTCCAGCATGTTTTTGGTATTCCCGGAAGTGGAACAAGTCTTACTCTGATAGATCACCTTCAGCAGTTGGGTGTGCAGTTTCACCTGGTGCATTTTGAGGGATGCGCTGCAATTATGGCCGGCACAATGGGCCGGTTGAGTAATAGTTGTGGGGTGAGTGTTGGAATAAAAGGGCCCGGTCTTGCCAATATGCTTCCTGGAATGGCAGCATGCTCATTGGACTCATTACCGGCTGTGAATATTACAGAGGCTTATCTCCCTGATTCTCCTGTTTCTTTGGCACACAAAAGACTTGATCATCTCCAATTAGTATCGTCCATTGCAAAGACTTCTGTTTATTGGTCTGAAACCGGCTCAACGTTTAAAACACTTGCTCAGACAGCAGAGGCTGAATGTCCCGGACCTGTTCATCTTGATATCACGGGAACTGATCCTTGTTGTCACGGTGAGGATATTCTTGAAGATGAGATTGCTCCAGATAGTTGTGGTGATGTTTTTCGGGCTCTTGAGAAATCTCGCAGGCCGCTGCTTATTGTTGGTTCCCTGTCTCTCAGGAAACGCCTGAATGATCAGTTGAATGCAGTTGACATACCTGTTTTTACGACAGCTTCTGCCAAAGGAGTTGTGGATGAAACCCTGTCGCACGCTGCAGGAGTTTATACGGGAGTAGGACTTGAATTTGCGGCAGAGGATAGACTTATAGAGGAGGCGGATCTGATAGTGGCAATAGGTCTCAGGTATAATGAAGTCTTATCTGTTAAACAATTTCCCTGTGACAGTGTGCTTCTTGATCCTCTTGGAGATGGAGCAGCCGGTGATTTTGGCTTTTCTCACATTTCCTGGATAAAAGAAAAAAAAGTCTGGCAAGAATTCTGGCAGAGGTTTGAAGGACTTGAGTGGGGCAAAACAAAGATAGCAGAGTCAAGAAAGCAGGTCCGTCGATCCCTGTTGGACCATGGTTTTATGCCCGCCCATGTTTTAGTGAATGTGAATAAATATTTTTCCGGTAAGGCACGACTGGTGGTTGATACCGGATTATTCTGTACTGTGGCAGAGCATATCTGGCCTGCAACGCTTCCTGCTCTATACATTGGTTCAGGACAGGGAAGGTATATGGGCATAAGCCTTCCACAAGGTATTGCAGCTTCAATTTATGACCCGACGCTACCGACCATAATCTTTTGCGGTGATGGAAGTGTCGGAATGTTTATTTCTGAGCTGAAACTTGCCGTAAGGAACAAGTTACCTTTAATTGTGATTTTGTGCAGTGACGGTAAATTTGGCACATTGCGGGGCAGAGCTGTGAGAGATGGGTTGAGCGAAGACCCTTTAACTATTGCTTCTCCCTCCTGGATGGCTGTAATGGAGGGTTTAGGGTTCAATTCAGCATGTGCTGATTCTGAGAATGCGCTTTGCAGAGTTTTGCAGGAATGGGATCACTCTCCTCTCTTTATTGAAACGCTGTTTGATGCTGATAGCTATATGACGATGACCAGGAAAATTCGTTGAATCCTGCGTGAATTTGCTTCCTTTTGCCCAGGAATGGCCGGATTGATGGGTGAATTATCTCCTGAAGTACAGTTCTTTACGTGTAGTATGTTTTCATGAATGGTGTGTGCCTTATGATATAAGGTCTGACTGCATGATTTCGCATCGGCACTGATGGGGTCTTCTTTGATTTGTGTAAAGAGATAACTAGTCGGCCCTGAGAAAAGGACCAAGATACTGATATAAAAAGAAAATAGCTCAAAATAGTAGTGCTGAAGTTGCAAGCATATGGTAGTATTCCTC
>DQTH01000144.1 GCA_015662865.1 Desulfocapsa sulfexigens | reverse complement strand
TGCAATGTTTGTTGTCAAATCCTGCCCAAATCACCCTATAGCAGGATAGATAATTAATTTACGAGCGTTGATTGGCGAAGCTCGGGAATTGCTGTCCAGGAATCAGGTGAACTGCTTTTATCCATCATAAATGATATTCTTGATTTTTCTAAAATTGAAGCAGGCAAACTGGAGCTTGAATCCATTCCTTTTGATCTGAAGGTTTTAATAAAGGATGTTGTACGAATGCTTGGCTCCAGTGCCAGCACTAAAGGTCTTGAGTTGACTATTCATATTCCGGATGAAACATGCCTTAATCTGAAAGGTGACCCAACCCGAATACAACAGGTTCTAACCAACCTTGTTGCAAATGCCATCAAATTTACTGAAAATGGTGATGTCGCCATTCGTGTTGCGACAATTAAAGAAGATAATCAGCAGGTCACACTGCAGATAGCTGTTGAAGATACGGGAATTGGCATTGGCCCAGAAGTTCGGCAGCAACTTTTTAAGCCATTTTCACAGGCAGATGGCTCCACAACCCGTAAGTATGGCGGAACAGGGCTTGGTCTGGCCATTTCCAGTGAACTTGTGTCACGTATGGGCGGAGTTCTGGAGTGTGTCAGTGAACCGGGAAAAGGATCTCATTTCTTTTTTACACTCCAGTTTGAGCCTGTTCCTGAAACCGAGGGCCAGGAAGATTTTTCTGGCTCTGCCAGGAACAACTACACTGGAGCAGAAAATACAGCACAACTGGCCATAAACGTTTTGGTGGCTGAAGATAATGCAACCAACCGGGAAGTTATTTTTGGAATGCTCAAAAGAGTTGCCTGCAAAGTGACTCTTGTTTCAAACGGCCGAGAGGCTGTTGACTCGGTATCAGCAACACCCTGCGACCTTATTTTAATGGATTGTCAGATGCCTGTGATGGATGGTTACCAGGCGACAGCTGCAATTCGGCGCAGGGAAGAGAAAGAAGGCCGGAGAAAGCATATTCCCATCATAGCACTGACTGCCAATGCCTTGGAGGGAGACAAGGAAAAATGTCTTATTGCAGGCATGGATGATTATATCAGTAAACCTTTCAAACAGGATGATATTGATACGATACTTGCCCGCTGGTCCCATGGAAAACACTCCAGGTTTGCCACAAGTAAACCTGTTTCAAATCTTCTCGATATAGATATAGGTGTTGTTGGCCCGTCTGTCGCAGAAAATCTGACAAAAGCGGAGGGCGAGGGGGTATTGTCAGTCGACCTGAGCGTACTCAGTGAGCTCAGGAAACTACAGATAAAAGGAAAACCCGACATTCTGGAAAAGATTGTCCATGTGTATCTTTCAAGTTCTGAGCCCCTCATCCAAAAACTTCATGGGGCTGCTGTCGCAGAGGATATGGACGAACTGCAACGTGCAGCGCACAGTATTAAATCCAGCAGTGCTAATGTGGGAGCCATAAAACTTTCTGAAATGTGCAAAGACCTTGAAATGGAATGTAGAAAGAAAACGCTGGAGGACATGATGGTTCGGATTTCAGCAGTGGAAGCTGAATTCCTTCAGGTGAAGCATGACCTGAATAGAGTGATTTCCGGCTGGAGTGCATCCCAGTTAAAAACGCCTGTAAGTGGAAAGTAGAAAAGCGAATCCTCATTTTTGCAGGCTTTTTAACCAGGCTAAGCGACTGCTTGCAGGACTGGTGTTATTCCAAGTGGTTGCACACCCTTGCATACCCTGTGATTTGTTACGAAGATTCATATTAATAAGCAAAGGAAAGTATTGGTGGAAACTGTACGAAAATAAATATTTCAGGTCTACTAAAATAACTGCTTCCGGCAACCTGGATGATCCCTGCTCAATAAATTCATGGAATGGGATTCTTTGCTGAAAAGTGCATTGTTCTTGCCTTAGCCCCCATTGCCATTTATATATGAAGATTTTCTTTTCAGTAGATACTGACATGCAGATATAAAAACAGTACATTCCTGTCGGAGACTTTGCGCAGTCTCTGTTTATTCTTACAACACACTATGCAGGTGAAATATATGAAAAGATGTTATTACGTTGAAAGCCTTTTTCCATTATTTCTGGTCCTTCTGGCCCTTTGCTCCTGTGTCACCGTCAAACCGGCAGCGACCCTGCCAATTGACAGTTCTCTCAAGCCCGGCCTGCCTGTGTATTTCAGATACGCATTTTATCGGCATGTTAATCAGATGGCATCTGATGAGGTAATGGTTACCGAGGGAAAACCTGGAAAAATAGTTCCTTTTCTGGATCATCAATTTAAGGAAAGTGTCTTTGACAGCCAGCATGAAAAAGGTGTTGGAGTCTTTTTAACAGGATACCTGAAAATGGAGACGCCAGGGAAATACCGTTTCAAAGCAATGGCAAATGATGGCATTCGGGTGCTTGTAAATGGACAGCTTGTGGTTCATGATCCTGCTTTCCATTCTGATCGGTTTTCTGAGGTTGGTGAAGTAATTATTGGAAGTTCCGGATGGTATCCCATAACTGTAAAGTATTTTCAGCGAAAGGGCACTGCACGCTTAACACTCTATTGGCAGCCACCTGGTGCAGAGGGTTTTGCAGTTGTTCCGGCAGAAGTTTACGGCCATTAAAAGCTTTCTGCCAATGTACCATTTGGGAATACAAAGTCGTGTTCCTGAATGAATGGTTAGTTTCTGGCGTTCATCATAGTAGGCTGACTGCCTGATCCGAAATCAAGGGCAATGAGCTGAGAGTACATGCCATTTCGGGCCAGCAGTTCCGTGTGAGTTCCCTGTTCGATAATCCTTCCCTTTTCGAGAACAATAATTCTGTCTGCCCGTCGAACTGTGGACAGACGATGGGCAATAATAAGCACTGTTTTTTCTTTGAAGCAATGTTCAAGAGGCTGTTCCAGCAGTTTTTCAGTTCTGGAATCAATGGCCGAGCTCGCTTCATCCAGCACCAGCAGAGAAGGATTGCGGCAGAGCACTCTCGCTATGGCAAGGAGTTGTTTTTCGCCGGTTGACATGGCCTGGCCGCCCTCTCCGATGATTGTTTCCAGCCCCTCAGGCAGGTTTGCAACGAACTCTGTCAGGCGGGTATTTTCCAGTAGTTCAACAACCTCAGCTTTTGTTTTTTTTGTGTCAAATACGATGTTATTCAACAGCGTATCAGGAAGAATGAGCATTTCCTGCATTACCACACCGATCTCTTTGCGCAGTTGATTTCTGGCAATGTCAGGCAGCTGATGTCCGCCAAGCGTAATTATTCCACTCTCAGGTTCATAAAAGCGAAGCATGAGATTAATGAGAGTGGATTTTCCGCTGCCGGTGGAACCTACAATCGCAACAGTCTCACCTTTTTTAACTGTAAATGAAATATCGTGCAGAACCGGTTGATTGGTTTTGTAGCTGAAAGTTACGTCTTTAAAACTGAGCTCGCCCTGGAGTGAGAGGGGAGCAGCATGAGCAGAATCCGGATCTGTTCTGTATTCAGATTCAGTGTCAAGAAGGTTAAAAATACGCTCGGCAGAAGCAAGGGCTGACTGTACAATGGAATATTTCTGGGAAAGTTCCCGCAGTGGTTGAAAGAAGAGACGCATGTAAGAGAAAAAAGCAACAAGTTCTCCAAAGCTCAGCTGCCTGCGGATGATCTCGCCTCCTCCGTACCAGAGGATCAGGGCCACAGCCAGCGAACTCATGAGCTCGGTAAGCGGCATGAAGGTTCCGAAGAGTTTGATCTGGCGCAGGGTTTTGCTGAGATAGTCGTTGTTCAGATTTGTGAATTCTTTTTTTAGATCATCGGTCCTGCCAAACAGCTGAACCAGCGTTACTCCGGTTACAGTTTCCTGGATAAAAGCATTTAACCTGGAGAGCTGTTTGCGGATTGCCCTGAAATGTTCTCTGGCAAGTTTTGAAAAAAGAATAGTCAGCCCAGTGGCCAGCGGCACAAAAAGGCAGAGGAGAAGTCCCAGCCGCAGGTTCATATAGAGAAGAAGACCAAGAATACAGATCATCCTCAGGAGATCATTGAAAATAGTGACAATGATTGAGGTGAACATTTCATGCATGTTTTGAATATCATTGGTCAAACGAGTGACCAGTCGGCCAATGGGCTGTCTGTTGAAAAACGCCAGGTTAACATCCAGCAGATGTCTGAACAGATCCTGGCGCAGGCTGTGCATGATCGATTGTCCGATCCATTCCAGCAGCAGAACCTGAAGAAAGGCGGTTATAAATCCCAGGCAGACAAGCCCGCCGTATAGGAATCCGGTTTGACCAAGTCCGGTCATGCGCAGATCAAAACTCTGTTCCGGGTTTGTAATATACAGATCGATTGCCCGCTGCATGAGCCAGGGGAGCCCGAGGGATGAAGCGGTGACAAAAAGGGAGAGGAGAATAGCGCCGGAGAATGGAAAGAGAAATGGTTTCAGGTAATTGAATATGCGGCGCCACAACCCTTTTTCAGATAATACCTGTGTGTAATCCTCTTCAAAATAGCCAAAGTTACGCATTGTCCTGCTCTCTGGAAAGGTGTTGTCTCTGGCTGATTTCCTTCAGGAAAGAGTTGCGCAGCACCAGCTCATCATAGCTGCCGAGATCACTGATTTTTCCCTGATCCATGACAAGCAGTCTGTCGCTTATGGAGAGCTGCTTGACCCGCTGACTGACCCAGAGAACAGTTTTTCCGCTAAACCATGGAATGATGTTGTTTATGATTTCCTGCTCTGTCCCGGTATCCACTGCAGCAAGACCATCATCAATGATAATGACAGGCCGGTCGCAGAGAAGTGCTCTGGCCAGTGCAACCCGTCCCCGCTGCCCACCGGAAAGTGTGACGCCCTTTTCTCCGATCATGGAGTCGTAACCTTCCGGAAGACTCATGATTTCGTCATGAATTACAGCAGCCTTTGCAACCTTTTCTATGAGCTCCATTCCTGCATTTGGGTTCCCAAATGCAATGTTGTCACGGAGGCTGCTTGAGAACAGCAGGGCTTCCTGGCTCACAAAACTGATAAGAGTCTGTACTGACTTTGGTGACAGCTCGTTAATATCTGTATCACCGATAAAAAGTGTGTTGTCTGGAACCGGGAATACCCGAGCCAGAACTTGGCAGAGCGTTGTCTTTCCACATCCTGTGGGGCCTGTGATACCAAGTATACCCCTTTGTATGTCAATATTAATTGATTGAAGGATTGCCCTGTTTGATCCGGGATAGCTGAAGCTGAGCCTGCGTATCCGAAATTCCCGGGTTTCCGGTTTAAGGTCTCTGGTACCAGGCGGCAGCTGCGATTTTTCAGAGAGGAGAAGAAAAATTCGGCGAAGTGATGTTACTCCTCTCTGGGAGAGATTTGCCACCCAGCCAACTGCCATCATAGGCCAGATCAGCATGTAGAGATAGGTGACAAAGGCTACGAAATCACCCATGGATATGGTCTCCAGCATGACAAGCCGTCCGCCAAAATAGAGGATGAGCAGCATGGCAATACTGCCAACCATGGTTGAAATGGGAAAGAGCAGACCCTGGATCCTTGCCACCTGAATACTGGAACGCACATAATTCTGTCCAAGTTCCGCAAATCGTTTTGTCTGTGATTCTTCAAGGGTATAGGCCTTGAGAAGCCGGATGGATGCAATGGACGATCTGGCAAATTCAGTCATCCTGGAAAACTGTTCCTGAACACGGTCAAAGCGCTGATGCAGACGCCCGGAGAGAAACCGGGTGGTCACTGCAAGAATGGGCATGGGCAAAAGGGCGAGCAAGGTGAGGCTCGTATTAATCTGAAACATAAAGCTTATGGCGGCAACCGACATGACAAGGGCATCGATTGCTGCCACCAGTCCCATACCACAGGCCATCTGTATGGCTGAGAGATCATTGGCTCCATGTGCCATAATGGAACCTGTTGTGTATTTTGAGAAAAAACTGCCGTCCATGGTCATGACATGGCTGAAGATTTTTTTGCGCAGATCCCGTTCAAGATATCTGGAAAAACCAATTATAAGGTAACGCCAGCAAAAACGAAGGAAAGCGGCAAGTATTCCAATGGAACAGATCAGCAGGCCAAGCGTGAGTAGATCATTCTGGACAGCAGTTCCATCTGAAAGCGCATCGATTCCTTTTTTCAGAATTCGCGGAATTGTGAGCTGGAGAAAGTCAACACCCAGAAGTGCCATGAGTCCAAGCAGCAGCCGAACACGGTGTTTGCGATAAATGGGCCAGATCAGCCCCAGAACCTTCCGAAGTGAAGGCAACTTGTCAGGGGGAGCTTCAGATTTCAGATTATGTACCTTGGGTTGTTGGTAATTGTTCTTGGGTCTCTGGCACCTCACAAGGGGGATAAGTGCCTTGTAACATTCTGACTTAGAATTAAATCCATAAAAGCTTGTTTTTTATTCCTGCTTATATGGAGCAAGGCACTAAAGGTAGCACATGGGTGAAATGTTACAATCTGAAAAGATAATGGATTTGCAAAAACTCTCCATCTTCTTCGTTGCTGCAAAAATCAAATTATTTCAACGTACTCTAGTACGCCGAAATGATTTGATTTTGCGCGCCTCGAATATGAATCTTTTTGCAAATCCATCTTATATTTTAACTTTTTACGAGTGTATCAAAGATAATTTTTACAAATGCCCGGAATCCGTTATGAATTTATTGAGAAGATGAGAGAGATTTTTGAGTGCATAGGGTTTCTTGAGGGCACCTTTAAATCCATATTGTGATGGGTTTACCATCACAGGATCGTCGGCGTAACCGCTTGAAACCAGAAGGGTGGCGTCGGGATATAATGACAATATTTTGATGGCAGTTTCCTTTCCTCCCATTCCTCCGGGGATTGTGAGGTCCATGATAACAAGATCAAAGGGTATCTTGTTCTTAGCTGCTTCATCATACATTACCAGGGCCTGTTCTCCATTGTTCGCTGTTTCAACTTCGTAGCCCAGGGAGTTCAGTGACTGCTGCATCATAGTCTGTATCATCACCTCATCGTCCATGATAAGGATTTTGCCCTTTCCCATAAGTATCTCACCGCTTGTCTGCTGTTGTAGCATGTGTTCCTCATTCTCTGCAGGAAGGTAAAAGATAAAGGTACTGCCGACCTGTGATTCTGACTGCACAGTAATATAGCCGCCATGTCTTGCAATGATAGAATGAACAATCGCGAGTCCCAGTCCACTTCCCTTGACACTTCCAGTTTCTTTGGTTGTGAAGTAGGGATCAAATACTTTGGAGAGGTTTATGACATCAATACCTTCGCCCTGATCCTGAACACTAACCTGCACATAGCGTCCTTTTAGAAGAACAGAAGTATCTTTTGCTTCAGTATAGTTACGGCAGATAATAGTGATAGTACCACCAGAAACCATAGCCTGATCAGCGTTGATGGTCAGGTTCTGGATGACCTGCCCGATCTGTCCTTTGTCTATTTTAACCAGCCAGAGATCATCGGGGATGTATATGGAACAATCCACATTGCTGCCATGAAGGATGAAGCATGCTGATTCCCGGATGACTTCGCTTATGGGGGCTGTTTCCTTAACAGGTGCGCCGCCCTTTGAAAATGTGAGCAGCTGAGTTGTCAGCTTATGAGCTCTTTTTGATGCTTTTTCTGCAGCAATCAGAGCGTCGTAAATTTTATTATCAGGGGAGAGGAAGTAGGTCGCAAGGCTTATATTCCCAAGGATGGCTGTGAGAAGATTATTGAAGTCGTGTGCGATACCTCCTGCCAGTGTGCCTATGGCAGCCATCTGTTCAGACCGCTGGAGATTGATTTCTGTTTCAGCCTTCTCTTTCTCAGCCAGGGTCCTCAGTTGAATTTCTTCATTGAGCTTTCTGATCCTTTCATCAAGGTTTTCAGCCATACTGTTCAGGGCTTTTGACAGAATCTTGAATTCATTTTCAGATTCCAGGTTTTCCGGTATGCGATAGGTGTAATCTTTTTTGATCTTTCCGGTTTCTGTTACCAGACGGTTAATTGAGTTGATGATTGTTTTACCCTGTCTGATAATCAGCAGCATGAGAAGGGTAATGAAAAGAAATGATGAGTACTCCAGGATGGTCAGGTAAAAGTCGATTTTGTCCCTGTTATTTTTTACTTTGCCGCGAACACGGGAAAGAATTGCCGTGATTTCTTTCTGGTTATCGTTCAATTGGATAAATAATTTTCTTTCGATATCTTTTAACTCAAGTTTCGGGGTTGACCAAAACACAATAGAAAACATAGCCAACCAATTAAAATAATGACATATTAACG